>JAJYJL010000407.1 GCA_021789565.1 Acidobacteriota bacterium | reverse complement strand
GACAACGCCCGGCGCGTCCTGCTGCGGATCGGAGGAGATGAACATTGCGCGCGGGCGCTAACCGAGATCGAGGCCAGCCTGCAAGGTGAAGCGCGGGCCCCGAAACTGAGGGACCTGCTAGATCCGACCCTCCTGAAGATCCTTCTGCTGGGCGTTGTTCTGGCAGTCTTTCAGCAGTGGTGTGGCATCAATGTGATTTTCAACTACGCTGAGGAAGTATTCGCTGCGGCTGGCTACAAGGTATCCGATCTCCTATTAAATATTGTGATCACCGGTGCCGTGAACCTTATTTTCACGATTGTGGCCATTGGCTTTGTCGATAGGGTAGGGCGCAGAAAGCTGATGCTGATGGGGTCGGCAGGCTTGGCAGTCATCTATACGGTTCTGGGGGCTGGCTACTACGAACACAGCCACGGAATTCACATGCTAATCCTCGTGGTCTTGGCAATTGCTTGTTACGCAATGTCGCTGGCTCCGGTCACGTGGGTGGTAATTGCGGAAATCTTTCCAAATCGAATTCGCGGCACGGCAATGTCAATTGCCGTGATGTCGCTGTGGGCCGCCTGTTTTATCCTGACTTATACCTTTCCACTACTGAACAACGGCCTAGGCGCCGCTACGACCTTCTGGATATATGCCGGGATCTGCGTTGCTGGTTTTGTATTCATCATACGCCGTCTTAAGGAAACAAAGGGCAAAACGCTAGAAGAGATCGAACAGTCGTGGAAAAACTAGAGTTTGATCTCAACTCTTGTCAATGAGGCTTTTGCAATGACACACACGCGCCGGGAATTTCTGATGTACGGGATAAGTGTACCGTTTGCCGCGACTCTTGCCCCACTTGGACGGGCATTGCTGATGGCCCTGCGCAGCGAGGATACAGCATGGAAACGTTTCAGCCAGCCCCAGATCATCCGTTACGATTCCAATTGCTTCACGATACATGGCCAGGATGTTCTTCTGTTCGGCGCGGAATTTCATTACACTCGCTGTCCACGGGAGCTCTGGGCGGATCGCTTCCTTAAGCTTAAGCGTGCAGGGCTCAAGCAAATACAGACCATGGTCTTCTGGAATTATCACGAGCGTGAAGAGGGCCATTTTGATTTTACAGAGTTTGAGGATTTTCTTAAACTTGCGCATGAAATGGGATTCTGGGTTATCGTGCGCCCGGGGCCCTATATCTGTGCCGAATTCGAGCGAGGCGGATTCCCTCGATGGATCATAGCCAAGAACTTTCCTCTTCGCAGCGTGCATCCCGACAGCCTCAAGACGTCGAAGTATTGGTACGACCACGTCCTTCCCCTCATCCGCCGTTACCAGATTACAAATGGTGGGCCGATCATTCTTATGCAGATTGAGAACGAATACGATTCTTGGCCCTTGCCTGATTTGGAAAAGCGCCAGTACATTCGATTCTTGGCGCACTTGGCTTGGGACGCTGGAATTGACGTCCCGCTCTTCACCAACTGGACTCGAGTGGTTCGAGACCCGGCTGACCCGGATATGGATCGAATCATGGATACCTGTGATTTTTACCCACGCTGGAATTTTATGAAAGCCGTTCCTCGCGCGCTAGCGAAATTGCGGAAAGAGCAGCCCTCGGGAGTGCTCGGTATCGCAGAACTGCAGGGTGGTTGGTTCTCGCAGACCGGCGGAAAGCTTTCAGTGGATCAGGTTGGCGTGAACGCAGCACAGATCAATGCGTTGACCAAGTCAGTTTTGGGGATGGGCGTCACCTTTTTCAACTATTACATGGGCTTCGGAGGAACGAATTTCGATTGGGCGGCAGAGAAGTTGACGACCACTTATGACTACGCAGCGCCCGTGCGGGAACCCGGCGGCCTGTGGGATAAATACTATGCGGCACGCGGAATCGGTGAATTTCTGAAGATGTTCGGTGGCTTGCTCACGCGAGCGCAGCCTTCCCAGGAGAAGTGCGAGTCGACGAACACAGATGTTTGGGTCGGAGAGCGCGTTAGCAAGAAGAGCGGTGTCCTGTTTGCTCGTGCAAATACTGACTCAGAGCACCACTTCAAGATGACCTTTACCGACCCAGCCGTCGGCGGACGGAAGATTACCATTCCCCATGAAGGCGAACTCGTCTTGGGACCCCATGGGATGAAGATGCTGCCTTTGCGCGTTTCCGTTGGGTCTCGCGAGTTGATCTACACGACGGCAGAGGTCCTGTCGCAAGGCGAGAGTAAGGATCGCCATTTCATTATTGTGTATGATGAGCCTAATAATGTCGCGGAAATTGCGCTTCAGTGCGACCGGCAGCCGCGCATCACGGGCAGGACGCTTTATCAGCACTGGGATAACAATACCGGGTCTGCAATCGTCGGAATTCAGGTTGAAGAGGAAGCAAAATTCTTTCTCGTTGATGAAACCCTCCAAATCATTGTTCTTCCGAAGAATCTTGCGCTGCGAACCTGGGTGGAGGAAGTGACGTCCCTCCCCGGCGTGAGTGGCAGCACCCACACGGCTGTTCCCTTCATAACGGATGCCTATATTCTCCGCAAGTGCGTTTCAGAGATCAAACGCGTTTGGGCAGATTTGGAGTACTTGCCTGGGGAACATCACCTGCAAGTACTGCTTCCTACTCAGCCGACCCGGTACCGCATCAACGGATCGCCTCAGCCTATCGATTACGATTCCCAATTCCGAATCGCCAATGTGCAGGTCTCAACTCCTGACCTCCCGGTCCAGAGAGTAGACTTGAAGACGGTAGAGTCTTCCGTCGAAACCTTTGATCCTGGTTCTGGGCAGTGGCAGAACACGCCCGCCGTCGCGCTCGAAAAACTGGGGCCTGTTCCTTACGGCTACGTCAAGTACCGCGGGCAGTTGAATTACAACGGTGAGCCCACACTTTATGTGGCAGCTCTTTCTGACGACTGGAAGAAAGTGTTTATTAACGGCAGACTCGTAATTGAAGCCAGCAATGCGGAAGCGTTGGCTGAAGTGGAAGCCTCTCGTTATTTGAAAGGTGGCGCCAACACGATTGAAATATCCTATGAGCTGTTCGGAGCGGCCAATTTTGGACCTAAGCTGGGAGAGTTGAAGGGCCTTGATTTCGTCCGCGCCGGAAATAATCCGCAGACGGGATCCTCCGTTGAGAAATGGCAGGTTCAGACCTTCTCCGCAGCCGCGCAAGGGCGCGAGGTAGACCCCGATTTTGCCTTTGGGCAATGGAAGCAAGCATCACTTGATGATGCTACCGCTGACGACAAGTGTGTTCCGGCCTTTACCTGGTGCCGTGCTGAGTTCTCATTGCCAGTGGTTGCAGAAGGTTGGACTGTGCCGTGGAAGCTGGTCTTCGATGCAGATCACGACGCCTTGATTTACTTAAACGGACGGTTCGTCGGCCGTTACACCACTTCTGGTCCCCAGGACGAGTTCTTTCTTCCTGACCCGTATTTCAAACAGCGAGACCATAAGAACGTTCTAACTGTATTGCTGGCCTACACAAAGACACCGGGACTGATTCGCGCCCTTCAAATTGAACCATACCTTGAGTATTCTGTTCGCCAGGTGCGGGTTGCCTTCGAGTGGTAACCTTTAAGAGTTAGTAATGTGCATTCTGGGGAATAATGATCAGTCGATGGTCGCAGTGTTTGGGCCGTTGGGGGTCTGAGTTTCCGTGCTGGCGAAGCTCTAACCAGCACGGTCAAGAAAGTTCGCTTTACAAAACTGAAGTGTGCTCTTAACTAGTCGGTTGTGGGGTACCGCTGAGCCACTCCCCAACTGTTTTGCACGATCTCTCTCCCGATTACTATTTTGAATCCTCGGCAACCTGTTTTCCGTCTCCAGAGTTGACCTGACGATCTGCTTATGGGTTTCAGACAGTCTCATCCGAAAACTGGATTCTGGGCCAGTATTCTGGAAAGTGCGTGTCGTAGATGCCGTGAGGATTCCAGACCCACGCAGGATGGGGCACCAACTCATTGCCACTTGGTCTTAGAAGCACAAAGCGTCCAAAGAAGATACTCCAAACATCCCCGTTTCGGGGTGGAAGAGAGCGCCCTGCTGCCAAATATTTCATCCCATCCCAAGGAAAAGCCAACTCGACCGTCCAACCTTGGTCAGGAACCGTGCTGTCGTTAATCTTGCCATCCACATGGACGCCTTTAAGCAGTCCGGGAAACTCCCAATTCAAGAAGGCCCAGCGAATTCCACGGGGGTGGGTTCCAGCCCAGAACGTCTTCGTGTCCCGGTCGAAGTTACCCCCGAAAGTTAGAGCCTCATTTTCGAAAATGTTGAATTCGGGCACGTTGAATACGCCGCCTTCTTTGTATGCGTCCCGCCATATGAAGAAGACTTGATAGGTTGTTCCCAAGGGATTGATTTCAAGCTCCGAATAGGAGTCGACCCCATCGATAAATACCTCGACATCATTCTCTTGGAAAATCAAGGAACCTTTTTGCGTAAGGTGAGCCTCCACGTAGGGATCTTCGACCCACAGACCGACATAGAGGTATTGATCATCCCACAAAACTGAAGCTCGTGTATCGTAGAAGCCGGGCTCTCCAGTCACCATGTCTACAAAGCGCGGAGATTTTTCAGCCCTCTGCCACGATGTCTCATCAAGTCGTCCGTCGATTACTATTGGTCCTTCAGCTCTGCGACATATGTAATGGGCAATACGATTTTCAGTGTAATCATTGCTTCCTGTCTTCGTTCGCATTTAGACTTGCCCTCCGTCAATTGGATCGTAATTTACTTTTCCAACTTCGGCAGTTTTGTCGATTACTCTGGCACGAATTCCTGAACACTAGCCATGGACATCAACACGGAGTTCTTTGGTCGGGACGGGACGTCGTTCCGCGCGAGTAGTCATACCGAAGATCAATGATCCGTCGAGGTTCGAAGGAGATTCACAAATCCCGGTTCCAAGCCTCTCCTGTCAGTCCTATGCATCCAATCAGCCTTGTTTGGCTATATAGGTTGCCACCATCACGACCGCTCTACGCAAAACTGCATGGTCTGAGGTGCGCGTTGTCGTTCTCTTTAAAGAAACATTCGACCCATCTGCCACGGCTCCAGCACTGGTGGTGAGACATGAAAGATTGCGAATTGTTCATAGTCGGTTACCAATCTAAGATGGCGCCGTCGGCGGCGCGGATGTTGGTAGAGTGGATGACTTCCTGCTGGAAGGGATGTTTGGCGGCTTCCTTTTCACTGACACTGATGCCGAGGCCGGGGCTTTCCGTCTTCAGCCAGTAGCCGTCGCGGGTTTCAAGCGAATGCTGCACCACATCCCACCGCCAGGGCACGTCGGTCAGCATGTCTTCCTGGATCAGGAAATTCGGCGTGGAGAGCGCAAAGTGCAGCGCCGCGGCGTTCGCCACGGGCCCCAGGGGGTTGTGCGGCGCCACGCCCATCAGGTAAGCCTCGGCCATGGCCGCGATTTTCTTGCCCTCCAGCAGCCCGCCGCAGTGGCACAGGTCCGGTTGGATCACGTGGCAGGCATGCTGCTCGAAGATCTCGCGGAACTGGTGTCGTGTCACCAGGCGTTCTCCGGTTGCAATCGGCACGGACACAGCGCGCTTTACTTCCGCCATCGCCGCAACGTTTTCCGGCGGCACGGGCTCCTCACAGAAGAACGGGCTGAATTCCGCCGCCGCGTTGATGTACTCGACGGCCATGACGGGCGTGGTCCGGCCGTGGAAATCGATCATGATGTCAACTGAATCGCCCACCGCGTCGCGCAGCTTGCCAATCACCGCAGCAAACTTCTTAACGTACGTCAGGTTCATCAGCGGCTCCGAGTACGGCACGCAGACCACTTTGACGGCTGAATAGCCCCGGCCCACAACCTGGCGCGCCAGGTCGATCACCGGCCCGGGATCAAAGCTCTCGTACACGGCCTTCATGTTTCCGCCGCCCAGGTGCGTGTACATTCGCACGCGGTCGCGAACCGCGCCGCCCAGCAGCTTGTAGACCGGCACACCGAGCGACTTGCCCAGAATGTCCCAGCAGGCCTGCTCGATGCCGCTGATGGCGCTCATGCCAATCACGCCCATTCGCCAGAATGACTGCCGGTAGAGCTTCTGATAAAGGTGCTCGATGCTCGTCGGGTCTTCGCCGACGGCCATGGGGGCGAGGTCTTCAATCGCTCCTACCACGGCGCGCGTTTTCCATTCGAGCGAGGCTTCGCCCCAGCCGAATAGTCCCGCCTGGTCGGTCTCCACCTTGACGAAGACCCAGTTCCTCATTTCCGCGTTGACCACCAGGCTCTTAATGGCTGTGATTTTCATTTTTCAGTCCATGGGATAGAGGCTGCACCCGCCGTCCACCAGCAGCGACGCTCCCGTCATGTAATCCGAAGCTTCAGAGCAGAGAAATATCATGGCGTCGGCTACGGATTCGGGGGTCTGCAAGACGCCCAACGGAATGGCCTTCTGCGCGCGCCGGCGATAATCGGGCTCGGTGTCCCATTGTCGCCGGGCCATGCCGACGCCCACAATGCCCGGAGCAACGGAGTTCACCCGGATTCCCTTCGGCGCGAGTTCGCGCGCCATGCCGCGCATCAGCATCTTCAACCCGCTCTTTGACACGTTGTAGGGAGTGATTTCGGGCCAGGGAACGTCCTGCACCCAGCTTGAGGTGAAGATGATCTTTCCCGTCGTGCCAGCCGCCACCATCGCCCTCGCCGCCGCTTGCGCAACCAGAAACGCTCCCTTGAGATTCAGGTTGAGAATCCTGTCCCAGTCGCCGACCGAATAGTCGAGGATGGGACCACTCTGAACCATGCCCGCATGGCAGATCGCTATGTCCAGCCCTCCCACGGCCGAAACAGTGCGTTCAACGAGCGCGCGGGCATCGTCCGGCTGCGTCACATCGGCCTTGAAGTAAAGGCACCGGTCGGCAGCCCATCCGGCATTGCGAATGAATTCGGCAGCCTTCGCCTCTTCAAGAATGTCGTTCACTGCAACGGTAGCAGAAACCTCAAGCAGGCGCTCCACGACCACGCGGCCAATGGCTCCCAGGCCGCCGGTGATCAGGACGCGCCTGCCGTTGAGGCAATCTTTTGAAAAAGTTCCCATGGCTTTCCGCTTCCCTCTGAAATTGCGCTTCGCTATTCCGGCTTGCAAGCCGCCCATCCGTCAATCACCGGATTTATTCCGCATAGTTGAACTTTGTATCAATTTTCCGCGACTTTTGCTATATCCTCTT
>JAJYJL010000406.1:1136-7175 GCA_021789565.1 Acidobacteriota bacterium | reverse complement strand
GAATGTCTGGAACTTCTATAGGCTCGTCACCAAACCGGTTCTCCTGGATCATCTGCATGAACTGTTCCTGCTCAAGCTGACGCCGCGCGAAATACTTGGTCGCCGTGAATTTCTCTGATTTCAACCAATTGTTTCGAGCTGCCCTCTTCAGCAGACTGGAAAGATTTCCGCGAATGTTGTCGGCATTGACACCCTGTTCGTGCGCGATTCGGTCCTTCAGGGCACGCTCAAGAGCCGTATACGCCACCAATTCCGCCACTTGGTGAAAGCGATATACGAACCACGAATAGAGGGATACGTTCTTTGCGGTTTCAAATAGTTGGCGCACATCCAGCGGTACGCATTCAATGAGCTGGATCTGGCTCAGCTCTGCATGCTGTTGCTGCATGGCGAACTGGGAGCCTTGGAAGCGAGGATCTGACTCCATCACCTGCTCTAAAGGCTTCAGTGGATCCTGAACTCGCTCCCGATGATTTTCCGTACCATTTTCCATGATGATCAAGAAACTCCGTCGCTCCTCCGAACCTCAGATTCGACTTAGATAAAGTAAGTTTATATACCTGGAACTCAATACATTCCGCTCAATCCGGATTTAATCATCACTCAGGCGTTGCAAGCACGACCGCGGCTCTGACATTGCGTCTCAAAACTCTCGTCAGCACCAAACCCGATGTCGATCATGTCGCCGTTTAGGAAATTTAGAGCAACCATGTCGCTCACAGACGGGGCGGTAGCTTCAATTCCTGCCTAAATTTTAAGACCTATATACTTTACTCCCTAGGCCGGAAGGGGTAAAACACGCCCCATAGATCGGAGACCGGCCATGGAGAAAGTCACAAACAGCCATTACGAATTTCTCAAGCAATTTCCGAATGATACGGCTGCTCGGCAGTGCCTTGAGGAACGCCGCTGGCATGGCAAGCCGGTCTGCCCGCACTGTGGCGAGATTGAGCGCGTGCAGGTCCGCAAGGTGGTGGGCTATTTCCGCTGCCTCGCGTGCAAGCAGGATTTCACCGTCCGGACCGGCACCATCTTTGAGCGCTCCCATATCCGGCTGGACAAGTGGCTGTACGCGATGTACATGGTCGCTACAGCACGCAAGGGCATTTCGTCCATGCAGATTTCCAAGGAACTTGGGATCACACAGAAGTCCGCTTGGTTCATGCTCCAGCGGATTCGGGAAGCGTGCGACAATGATCCTGATGGCCCGACACCTTTGTCTGGTGTGGTTGAAGCGGACGAGACCTATCTCGGCGGGAAGGAAAAGAACAAGCACGCGAAGCGCAAACTGCGTTCCGGTCGCGGGACGGTCGGCAAGACTGCCATTCTCGGAATGCGTGAGCGCCGCGGCGACACCAAGGCTGAAGTAATTCCCAATACCGTCACGGAAACCATTCAGTCGCACACCAAGGCGAACGTCGCCAAGGGCTCGACGCTCTGCACTGACGAAGCGGCTGTCTACGATGGCATGAAGGGATACCGCCATCGCTCCGTCAATCACAGCGCCAAGCAGTACGTGCACGGCATGGTGCACACGAACGGCATTGAGAGCGTTTGGGCGGTCCTGAAGCGCGGGTACTATGGGACGTACCATCACTTCACCGTGAAGCACATGCAGCGGTACGTGGACGAATTTGCCTATCAGTTGAACGAAGGCAACTGCAAGGTTCACACGATGGACAGAATCAATGCGTTGGTCGCCAAGACTGACGGTGTGCGCATTACGTACAAAACACTCCCGGGGCGCATATGAACGCGACAAGCGAAAGAGATCTATTTGAACGCATGACCGATAGGGTGCTCGCCTATCGGCCGAAGAAGGCGAAGAGCAAATCAGCCAAATCGAAGCGCAAGGCGAAGCAAGCCAAGAATTAATAGACGCGGGGAGGTTCCATGAAGGGGGCATGGCTAGCGCTAGCGATGATGGTTGCAAGCGTTTCATCTGCACATGCCCAAGAACGCGCCCATGCTCCCCATAAATCCCCACCCATAGAGCAGAAATTCAATGCTGGTGCAGGCGGCAGCCGATACCCCACAAAGAACGCGCCTCTTCCAGTTTCCATCATCAAAAACGCAAAACAGAAGCATGCCGCTGCCGCACAAGAAGCAAGCACCAGCCAATATCACGACACCTATCTTGGGACCCAAATATCCATTGCCAAATCCGCGAAAGAACAGGCTGGAGTAACTTACGCAGCTATTTGGGTTGGGGGCGCTGACACCATATTGACCGCTTTTGCGCTGTTGTTCCTGATCCGAACTTACGGACAAACCAAGCGCATGGCTTCCGAGACGGAAAACTCCGTTAAACTCGCGCGAGAGGAATTCAACATTGTGCATCGCCCAAGGCTCGTCGCGAAGAGCTTCTACATAACGAACTATGCGGCCGGGAATCAAGCGACGGTGAGCTTTTGGATCTTCAACGAGGGAGACCAAGAGGCCACTATAGATTTTAAAGGATGCCAATTCTTTGCGCGCACGCGGGAAGCTAGCGAGTCCGAATGCCCAGACGTAGTGTTCGATAACTTCAAACATACTCCCGAAACGCTCCCTGTAGGAGATGGGTGGCAATATAAAGTTCATATCGAGAATTGCCCTCTTTTGAACAAGCACCTTGGCTTCCTCGGGGAATATCTGCGATCCCCGGAGTCCGACATTTCGTTCGAGATTCGTGGCGAAATGCCCTTCACGTGGGCCAAAAAAACGCAGGCGAGCCGTTACTTTTTCGACAGGTCTTACGACTTCAAGACGCAGGACTTTACTTGGACGGAAAATTCCGAATTCGAGAGGCGAAGCTGAGGCGTCCGCGAATCGGAGGCACCCGAGGCCCACAGCGAGAACCCCCATCACCACTCCCCTCCATAGCCACGGCATGTGGGAGCTGTTCATTTCGCAAGCAACCAAAAGATAACGGCGTACATGAATAGCCAAGTTACCAAGGCGATCACGGCGGTGCGGAAACTGTGCTTCCCAGAGCGATATCGTCCAATGGGCACAAAGACTGCCAGCGAAGACGAATTAGAAGCTTCCTCTTCGGCATGCGAATGCACGGCGGTATGGTTCGGGTTCCTCGTTGTGGTGTCTGTGATAGCGGAACTTGTTATTGCGGGCATCCACCCCGCATATGACGCTCCTTTGCAGCGATGGGGATCACCTATTGCCGATCTTTTTATGATGGTGGGGATAGTCGGAGAAATCTTGTCTAGCATGCGGAATAACAGCATCCAAACTGAATTGAGAGGCCGTTCAAACGCCAGAGTCGAGGCCGCAACAAAGGCTGCTGGCGAAGCCCACGAACGCGCGGCAACAGCGGAACGAGAAACAGTCGTAGTAAAGCGCCAGTTAAAGCGGTGGGTGGAACCCCGTATTATTCTCGACCGAGCGACGTTCTTGAGTGAATTGGAGGGACTGCGCACGCCACTGACAGTTGAATTGTTTTGTGTAAGATCGCCAGCAGAACCGTTGCACTTTGGATATGAGATGTACCATCTTCTTACATCCGAAGCGCGTTGGCCGACTCGCTGGCCAGTCGCAATTGAGCTAACAGATAGGGTGGCGCTGCCAAGTGCCATACCAACATTTAATGCGGACCGACCATCATCTGGGATCAGGCTTTGGATGTCGCCCGCAGACAAAGAGAACAGCGATGCTGTATCGCAGGTATCGGCACTCCGATCAGCTATTGAAAAAGAAATTGGAGTAACGATGGCCGACGCAAGAGAAGACGTTTCCCCGGGGACGTTGCAAGTGGTGATCTTCCCGAAGGCATAAGCGGGAATCGTCAGCAGGCCAGAGGCCAGTAAGAGCGTCGCGGCATGCGCCCGAAAGGGCGCGCAAGTCTTTGAGCTTCCTAGGGACTTAAATGCATAAGTCCCTAAATTTTTGCCACAAGGAGTCCTTTGAAGAAACGTCGCCCAAGTATCTGTACAATGCTTATCGCCGAACAGACTTCTTGATGTGGTATCCGGACTCGGCGCCCCAAGACCGCGGTTGGATCGTTGGCCTTTTGAATGTACTCGTCATCAATCACGCCCATCTTGTGAGACAGAAGATGCCGCTTCTGAAAAGTTCGGCAGATGGCTATCCACGAGTCAGCGCTTAGCTCCTCAGCAAAATCAAATCCGAACGTCTCCTTCACGCGCCGTCTCGCGCCGTTCATATTTTGAAAGTGAATGTCGGCTCCATTTTTTGAGCATATTTCGCGAGCAAACCCGTCGAATGCTGAGACCACGTTCTCCAACGCATCACCGACAAGATGCTCAGCCAAATCTGGTTCTACTGAACTCGCAAGCGACAGCTCTTTGTTAGCTAGCTCAAGATTCTTGCTCAGAATCTGAAAGGAATTATGTGTCCCGCAGTCAGGGCACCATCCGAACACGCCATAAATTGCAAAGCACAGTGTGCATTTGTCGCACACTACTTTAGTTTCGAGATTCTTCTCACGATAGTACCGGATGGGATGCTCGCCGGAGCTTGTTACCTTCATACTGATACCGATCCCGAAAGCACCCTTCGCCTTATGCTGAAATTCGAGAGATTTCAGGTCTTGATGAATAGCCTCACTGATCTTTCTTATAGCGACGGATTTTGCGTACTCGATTTGCTCCGGCGTGAAGAAAGTATTTTGTTCGCCGCTATGACCACAGTACGGGCAATGGCAAGGAGCCGGCTCTTGAACGCCAGTGCCGGGTGTGATTTTGAAATACCCTAGACATGTTTCGACCGGACATTCTCTACCGATATACCCATCTTCGTCGGGCTGAAGAGAGACACTAATTCTGTTCCCAAGCCTCTCCAAGTTGCTCATTCTGGGTCACCTCATTTCTTTGCGTCATAGCTTAGCGCCGCGACGCAAAGATTAACGTTCGCTGTGCGAAGTCGGAAAGCTCGGCATCGTTGATCGCAGCCGTCTGCCAGGCTGGATTGGTGTCATGGTGAAACCGATTGCCGTAGTTAAGCAACGATCTGAGTTCGGCGATGTCGGCTGCCGAGAGTATCCCGTTAGGCCCGCCAACGCGCTGCTCGCATATTCCAATGAATGGCCCGAGGAGCGTTCCCGGCGGAAAGTGTTCTGGGTACGCGACACGCATAAATGATTCCAGTATCGGCCTTAGCGCCTGTGCCACTTCGCGTTCCCTAGCTGGATCGGCAACCTGCAAATATGCCCGGACAAGTTCATGGCGTTTGTCGTGCTCGGAAATACTGTCGCTACGCACATCCCACAGTGCGATTTCGGAACCAACTGCTGCTCTATTGATCCTCAAGGCTATCGAAGCGTTCCTGTCCGCCTGCTCCCAAAGGCTGCATAAGAACGGCTTGGAGTGTGAAAGTACAATCACCTGAGGCACCCTAGCGGCCAGCGCCATAATTTCCTCGCGCGTCCGCAAAGTACGGTGATCGTCAAGGCTGGTCATTGGATCGTCGATAACGACGGTCTTGTTTGCAAGACTCGGGTCCTGCTCCAGCGACGCAAAAAAGAAGGCAAGGGCGAGCGTATTGCGGTCGCCTGCGCTTAGAGTGTTTCGGAACGATGGGCCCGCGTCTGCTGTGACATCTATGTTTTGCTGATTGATGACTACGACGTATGATGCCGACGAGCCCGATCTGGTATTGACCGACTGAACTTCGCCAAGGCGAAACGACGCACCAAAGCGGCGCAGGTAGTCGTTTATTGCCGTCTCAAAGGCCGGAAAAATCTGTTGCCGGTATTGATCGAGGGCAGCGCGCGCCTGCGCTCGAAGCGCTTCGGTTGCGGCTTTCTCGGCCTTCTCTGCCAGATAGTTGTTGCAGTGAGGCAAGACTTCCTGCTCGAACCGCGCCTTCTGCGCTTTAAGATTGGCGAGATCGGTGCCTAGCGCAGAAAGATCGTCAGCGGCGGCTTGCTCCTTGACGATTTCCAGGCGGGCGTTGGCTGCGACGAGACGCTCGGAAAGTGCTGCAACTTCGGCGATATGCGCGCGGTAATGCTGAATGGCCTGCCGGGTCTCCTGTGTGAGTGCCATCGGTTCCAATGGCGCAGCGGCCTTCGCGCGAAGCTGT
>JAJYJL010000406.1:0-1126 GCA_021789565.1 Acidobacteriota bacterium | reverse complement strand
GTTGGAGGATGGGTTCTCGCGCGGCATTCCATTGGCGCGCGACCGCGGCAGTATCAATGTCGATTTCCGGCAGATCAGCAAATTCCTTCCAGAACTCATGCCCCTGCGCGGCTGTACGCACGTCGCGCTCGAAGGCGGAAGGGATATCACCGGCATGGGCATCGCGTACCGCGATCCCGGTCTGCCGTATGGAGGCTTTTAGATCTTCATACGCCTGACTGAAGTAAGCGCGGTAGTGGGCGATCAGATCGGAGCCCGCAAGGTCCTGCGCGCAGAATGGGCAAACCTCCCGTTCCGTTCCCTCTGAGGCAGGCGCGATCAGTGCCATGCCCTCGGATACCCAGGTTTCACCGCCGCGCCCCAGCCGTGTGATGTGGCTTCGAACACGCTCCGCAGCGGCGGCTTCAAGGTCGGCGAGCGTGCGCCCAAGAACCTCATTTATTCCATCGATGTCGAAATCCGGTAGGCGGATTGCTTGAAATCCGGGTCGTTGACGTATCGCATCGGTTGACCTTGCCGCAGCCACGCGTCGCTCGGCTTCCCGAATCTTTCTGTCTATTTCAGGGTCTGCTTCGAGATCGCAGAAGGCGTCGACCTTGTAAGGTCCCATAGCCCCGGCGGGTATAGCGTCGGCAAGCTGGCGAAGCGCAGTGTTGTGTTCTTCAATCCGGGCAACATGCCCCTGAAGAGCCCTGTTGAGCGTAACGCCCTGCGCGCCCAGAATAAGTTCGTGCAAGTTTTGGCGGTGTGCCGTTTGAAGTTCGATTCCCGAACAGACATTGGCAGAGACGAAGGCGTCATCGAAGATTGCAACATCCGGCTGCGGCTGTGTCCAAGCGCCATTCTGAAAAACGGCGGTTCCTCCTGTATGGCGAAAAACGACGTGAGACGGATGCTTTGCCCCGAGGCGGTGCCGCTCGATAACAAGCTGAGGATTGCCAGTTGCCAACGAGCGCAGTACGGCCGCCAATGTGGTCTTTCCCCGAGCATTTTCGCCATAAATCAAGGTGAATGGCGTGAACGCCGTCTGCTCTGGAGGGCTAAGATTGTCGAATAGCCCGACATTTCTCAGCAGCTGAATGTGTTCGATCATATTGCCAGCCTTCCCACGCAGTATGCGGCAGCG
>JAJYJL010000405.1 GCA_021789565.1 Acidobacteriota bacterium | reverse complement strand
AAGCTTCTCGCGGTTGGTTGCAGTACGCGAGATTTCGACCAGTTTCTCCAGAACCATGCGCGCGTCGTAGGAGTTACGGAAAAAGGCACGGTCAATCTTTTCTCCCACGCGCCTGTGAACCGCCATCCCGGCCCAGAGCATGACCGTTCCAAAGCCGGCTCCCAATGCGATCCCCCCGGGGATACCGCCGAAGGCAAGAAGTTCCAGGTAGGGTGCCAGAAGGAAGGCAAAGATTACAGTGACCACTATACTGGAAAGCGCCAGCAGTATGGTGAATCCGCGCAGAACCAGCAGATAACGCGCACCGCGGCGGAGAAGGACGGGCACGTCAAGGACCCGATGTTTAAGGACTGCATAGGCGAACGAGAGAGGGAAAAGAAAGAGCAGCAAAACCAGTGATACTCCCAAGGCGACCGGGAGGCGCACCCGGAAGAAATC
The DNA here is from genome assembly GCA_021789565.1 of Acidobacteriota bacterium. Next base: position 6,739 of record JAJYJL010000405.1, on the reverse strand, counting down.
ACCGAAAGCGGTGAGAGCAGAAATCGGGACCACTCCAACAAGCGTTCCCCAGAAAATCACTCGAAGCTTGCGTCGGGCATCTGGAGTGGGCACGGTAATCGCGTTCCCGATGAGAGCGACCAGCCCCAGACCCGTGAAACCATAGTTGTAACACAGGCGAATGATGTGGGAAGCATGCCTCCCGATCAGGCCTTCCACCACTCCGGGGGCATGAGCCATTCCGATCCGCAACCCCGGTAAGGCGTACACAATTCCAAGGGCGAGGCCCACCCACTTTAGCCACGAAAAGCGGCGGTCCAGGAATGACCGGGCAGGGAACAGCGCAAAAAAGCAGTAGAAAACAGCTCCCAGCAACGTACTGAAAATCGCGCGGTATGCGGTGGCAAATAATCGAAGCTCCGTGTTCAGGCCCGCGAACATGTTAGGGAACGGCGGCGCTGCCGCGAAGCAGGCCAGCATAAAAGCCAATAGCCATGCATTGCGATCTTCCAGACGGAGAAATAGAACCGGCAGACCGACGATCAGGAAAACGAGGGGGTAGGTGTGGAGGATTTCCAGCCCCAATCGTTCAGTGAGGCCTGCTTCCTTGGATGACGACTGGCGGGCCCTGAAAGTAGCTCGAATATCCACTGGAGAAGCGTCTCCGGGGTGAATTACAGCAAGTTCGACGGTGTCGCCGGGTTTCTGCCGTGACCACACATCAAAAATCATGTGACGATCTTCGATGGCATGTCCGTTGATGGCCGTGATGCGGTCGCCCGGCCTTAGTCCCGCTCTATCCGCAGGACCGCCGGGTTCGACGCTGCGAACAAGCTCCACGTTCTGTGTTCCGATGTAGTTAAAATCAAGCCCGAGTTCGACTCCGCTCTGCCAGCGGATGGAGTGCATCCAAAGCGCGCTGTAAAGCACGGCAGCAGCGGCGAAGGCCCCGGCAAGCGCAACCAAAATCGGTTTGGGAAGCGAAAGAAACCTATTCATCCTCGTGTATACCTAACATGATATACGGGATGGCGGGCAGAAGGGTTTCTGTGTGCAGGCGACTCTCCCGCTTATTTGACAAGCCCTTGACAATACTGCACAGTCAGCAACTGGGCAACTCGGCTCGGAAATCCGCTCGACAATTCAAATCGTCATCGTGCAGCAAGCAACGCACGCCAGACGTGCAGCGACAACTTCGCCATTGAGGCGAGCTCAATTGCTCGTGTTCGGGGCCGCCACAACGATCGGATTCCTGCTAGCAGTGTGGGAGCGCCTGACGCGTACGCCGGCCACGGAGGGTCCAAGGTTTCGGAATTTAAGATTCGCGAAGACTTCACGAGTTTGCTTTTGCGTGCTGCCCAAAGTGGAATTGCTCTGGCCTTGTGCCAAGGCCGCGACAGCGATATTGGGCGACAATACAAGAAATATATAGATGAAGGCCTTCAGGCGCATCGCTTTACCCCTCCTTAAAGCGTTTCAAATCTGGAGGCAAAAAGCCAAATGTTTGCGCGCATATCCCCGTCACGGCAGGAACGCTTCGCCAAGTCGAACAATTCCAGAAAGGACCCGGCACGCCCCGATAAAGTGAAAGCCGGCCGGCATGACATTGCGCCAAACAGGAATAGCGGTCTTCACAGGTTTCGTGATGCTTGCTTCAGACCTCCGGGATGCCAAGGTCTTTCGAACCCAGCGGCGACATCTTCGCCTCCGGGGCGTACTGCTCAAGCAGGTCGAGGGCGATGCGCGCGCGGCGGACGCGCTCGCGTCCCATCCTGCACGCCAGGTCTTCAATATGAGTGCCGGAAGGATAGATGTCCGGAGCATTGCGCAATCCGAACTTAAAATAGTTGGGCGCCGCCACCTGGATGATTTTAGGCATCTCGTAGTAACGGATGAAGCCGCCGAAGTTGTCCGGCACCTCGATGTAGAGGTCAATCGGAATGCTGACCGCCTGGCGAATGGCGCCGATCTGCGCGGGTGAAAGATCCGTGGGAATATTCAACGTAGAAACACCGGCCTGTTCGAACAAGCGTGCTGTGGCGGGGTTCGCAGCCGGCAACGTAACCGAGCTCTTGACGACCAGATTTTTCGGCAACTCGCCTTTCTTCTTCATCTCATTGATCACCCAGATCAGACCGAGATCGGCGGGCAGAATGCTGCGAATGCCCAGGTCGCAGGCGCGCTTGACGTCCTCAATGGCATAGACCAGTTGGTCGGCGCCGCGGTGCTGCAGACCGATCACCTTGCCGGCGGTTGACAAGGTCTGCGCTCCTGTTTCAAAAGTGGCGCGCGGTCCGACAAACAGGCAAACCTCAATGCGCTGGTCGTGGCCAATATGGGCCATTTCAGAAATTTCGGCTTTGGTCAGCAGCATCACGCCGCTGCCCTGGCTCACACGATGGATAGGGACATTCAGTTTCGCGGCGGCGTCCAATACCTCGCGGAAAACACGCGGGCCTTCCACGCTTGGGATTTCAAAACGGTATTGACCGCCGTCCCTGAACGTCAGAGATGTAGGTTTCAAGGCATGATTGTCTTCGACCGGCAACTTGAGCTTGGCAAGGAATTGCTGTGTCTTTTTCATGTCAATCTCCTGATCGTTTCTGATATAGCCGTTTATTGTGTGTATTTCATATAGACGGTGCGCGATTCGGTGTAGAAATCTAGCGCCAGCGGACCCTGCTCGCGCATGCCAAAACTGGATTCCTTGGTGCCGCCGAACGGGAGTTGATATTCCACCCCCGCTGTCGGCAGGTTGACGGTGATCAAACCCGCCTCAATACTGTTGATGAACTGGTGGACGCGGGTGAGGTCTCGCGACACGACTGAAGCCGAAAGGCCAAACTGCACACCGTTCGCCAGCCGCATCGCGTCTTCAAAGTCATTCGCGGCCATTAACGAGAGGACCGGCCCAAACACTTCTTCCTGGGCAATACGCATTTCAGGCTTGACCTCATCAAAGATCGTCGGCTCAACAAAGAAGCCCTTTTCATAGATGCCGCCGGTCAGCCGGTTGCCGCCGCACAACAGCTTTGCGCCTTCGCTTTTGGCAATCTCAATGTACTTGAGATCAGTCTCAAGCTGATCCTCGTCAACGGCGGGACCGACGTGAATTCCTGGTTCCAGGCCGTTGCCAACTTTCAAGGCTTTGGTCTTTGCCACCAGCTTTTCGACCAATGGTTTGTAAATGTCTTTCTCAATGATGGCACGGCTGCAGGCGGTGCATTTCTGCCCGGTGGAGAAGAACGCGCCATTCACAAGGATATCGACCGCGTAATCAAGGTCAGCATCCTTCAGTACAATCGTCGGGTTCTTGCCGCCCATTTCAAGCTGGACACGAACCTTGCGTCCAGACAGTTTCTTGTGAAGACTGTTGCCGACTCCGCACGATCCCGTAAATGAAACGGCGCGAATGGCAGGATGCTCTACAAGTGCGTTGCCTGCCGCGCTGCCGCTTCCTGTAACGTAGTTCACCACCCCCGCGGGTATGCCAACCTCAACAAGCGCTTCTATCAGACGATACGGGCTAAGCGGTGCCAGCGACGCGGGCTTCATTACAACCGTATTGCCCGCCACCAGTGCCGGAGCCATCTTCCAGGCTGGAATAGCGCTCGGGAAATTCCACGGGGTGATCAGGCCGACCACGCCGAGTGGCTTGCGCATCATGTAACAAAAGACGTTGGGCCGCTCAGATGGAATCTGATAACTGAATGACCGGGCTCCCTCACCGCCGAAATAGCGGAAGATATTGATGGCCCGTTTCACTTCTCCCTTAGCTTCGGGAAGGGTTTTGCCTTCTTCGCGAGTCATATCCGCTGCGATGCTGTCGAGGCGTGATTCCAGTTTTTCAGCGGCTTTAAAAAGATACTCACCGCGAGCGGGCGCGGGTAACGTTGCCCACGCGGGCTGCGCCTTGGCTGCTTCATCGCAGGCCATTTGCACTTCCTCAGCGCCGGAAGCCTGGAAGTGTCCAAGGACTTCGTCGGTATTGGCCGGATTGATGTTGGGGAATGTCTTCTTTGAGTCGCATTCAACCCATTGCCCGGCAATCAGGTTTCGGTAAACGTCTGACATGGGACCTCCCTCGGTCTTTGTGGCTGGAACCTCATAAAACGGAACGTGTAGCAAGAAAGGCGCTGCCGCCTGTCGCTTCAGCGCTGGCCGAGCCCAAATTGCCGGAATTCACGGGCTTCGGATTCTACAGCCGGGCTGCCAGGCCCGGCAAGACCAAAGTTCAAAAATACACTTGCAGGAATCGGGTCAGCGGTTTCGTCTCCTGTCCCTGGCAGGCAAAAAGCAGAGACGCCACACTTGTTCTCACTACCATTGGCCAGCCTTATATCGTACTATAAAGTACTTTAGAGTAAAGTTTCTGAAACAAGGCGTGACCAAACAGTGAAAATCGAAACGATTGTTACCGCGATTATCTTTTTCAGCGTGGGGTTCCTGGCGGGATTTATTTACAAATCCCAACGTCAGGCGAGCGTCCCGGCTGCTGCCGTGGCTACGGCCGGCACTTCGGCTTCGGATGCGGGGTCCGCTGCTGGTGCTATGAGTGCCGGGGCGGGTGGAAATATTGATCCTGCAACCGGCCTCCCCAACGGGCATCCGCCGCTTGAAGTTGCCAAGGTAATTGAGAATCTTACACAGCGCGCGAACCAAAACCCGAAAGACCCGCAAGTTCCGCTGGAACTGGCCAACTACCTTTATGACAAGCATTACTTCAACCTTGCGATTAACTGGTACCAGCGTGCGTTGACGCTTGACCCGCGGAACATCAACGCGCATACGGACTTGGGAACCTCTTACTTCTATACCGGACAGCCGCAGCAGGCCATCGCAGAATATAATAACGCCCTGAAACAAAACCCAAATAACCAACCGACACTTTTCAACCTGATTGTGGTGAATCTTGAAGGGACACATGACCTGCGTGCCGCGACCAAATATTGGAATAAACTCAGTCGCGAGAACCCCAATTATCCGGGCTTGACGGGTATCAAGTCGAAATTGGACGCGGCCATGGGCAACGCAGGCACCGCCGTGAAGCCGTAAAGGAAATCAGGGAGACTGCGCAACGGGACGCGGTCAAATTACCGTGGCAAGTTTATTTGAAGCCATTCTGGATCTGTTTTTCATGCTGGGCGTCGTGTGGACCATCTCCAGGGCTATTCGTGGCCTGTTGGGTGGGGCGCGACAGCGTCCAGGCCGTGGACCGAGCGGCCCCGCGCCGCGGGCGGCAACTGTGCCGCAAGGGCGAACGGTCCGCGATCCTGTATGCGGCATGTTCGTTTCCACCGAAGTTTCGCACCGCCTGGTACAAGGAAACAAGATTCTGCACTTCTGCTCCCAGGAGTGCCTGGACGCCTATGAGCGTCAGACGGCGAAGGTCTGAGCCGCATGGGGCGCTAACGGATCAGCATGTTTCCAGAGGCGGCACTGTGTGACGGGCACGAAACACGCGATGCACAATTAAACCGTGCTTCGTGGCAGGCCGATTGATATTACTTTAAGGGTGGACACTTTGCTAAACGAACTTCCTCCGGTGTCATTGTCTATTGCGGAGTTTGATCCTTTCGGGCAGTCCGGGACGATTTCGGACTTAAAGACCTTTGCGGCCCACAATTGTTACGGGGTAGCGGCTGTAACAACGCTGGTGCTCTCCCATGCAGGGACGAAACACAGACTTCATCCGACAGCTTCACAGTGGCTCAAAGAAACGCTCTTTTCTCTTTTCAAAGAACATGAAGTCCGCGCTGTCAAAGTCGGAATGGTTAGCGGTCGGGCCCATGTTGAAGCCATTTGTGAGGTGCTGGACGCCTATCGCTCGATTCCCGTGGTTGTTGACCCCGACTTGCGCGGAATGGATGCTCCCGCAGGAAAAGAGACGGCGGGTGCTGATGTCCTGCGAAGTCTGCTGGTAGGTCGGGCAACGGTTGTGACTCCGAATGCGATGGAGGCCGCTGCGCTAACAGGACTTCCGGTCCAGTCGCCCACGGAAATGAAAACCGCTGCAGCAAAACTAGTCGAATTCGGAGCGCGTTCGGCCGTGGTTGCGGGAGGTGTATTCGAAAAACCCTTCGACATTTATTTTGACCGCGAAGTCAGCGAGACTTTGGCGGGCGAGCGCTTCAAAGTGGAGGCCCCGTATGGACCTGGATCCACGTTTTCATCTGCCATTGCAGCCAACCTGGCGCTTGGAAGGCAGCCGCACGATGCCGTTGTAATGGCCAAAGCTTTTGTCACAGAAGCCCTGCGCAAGGGCTACATTACCCCTGCCGGCACAGTTCTGTTGAATCATTTGTACAGGACCCAGCAGATGCCGCGTATTATTGAAACCGAACCAGCAACCTCCGAACGCAGTTCCTGACAAGCCATACTGCGCGAGTCGTTTTCTTTTAGTGGCTTGTTTCCGCACCCGGAGATTCACTGCCTATATTATTTCCTGCTTCGGACAACATAAAAATTGAGTATCGGCGAGACTTTGGTATAATCCTGCCCGCCTATGCCAACTCCAGAGAAACGCTGGCAGCATATTATCCCGGTCGCATTCATCATGTACACGATCGCGTTTGTCGACCGGACAAATATCTCTTTAGCCCTGCCTTCCATCAGTCACGACCTTCACATGAATCCTGCCCAGGCCGGAAGCGCAGCGGGCATTTTTTTCTGGGGCTATCTGCTGCTGCAGATTCCGGGCGGCTATCTGGCCGAACATTGGAGCGCCAAACGCTTTATCAGTATCCTGCTGGTCTGCTGG
>JAJYJL010000404.1:5082-7189 GCA_021789565.1 Acidobacteriota bacterium | reverse complement strand
GCGCGTTGAAACCTCCGGGGCGCTGAGGCCGCCGGCTGGAATGTCGAAAAACAAAATATTGGTTTTGATTTTCGCTGGATCAATTTTGACACCGGGAATTTCTGCAAGCCCTTCTGCAAGAAATTTTGCGTTTTCATGATCGATGTGCAGCTTTCCCGGGGTTTCTTCTAGCGCCACAAGTCCAGCGGCCGCAAGAATTCCTGCCTGGCGCATTCCGCCACCCAGCATCTTGCGCACCAGCCGTGCTTCCTCGATGAAGGCCTTGCTGCCAACCAGCATCGAACCGACCGGTGCTCCTAAGCCTTTGGAGAGGCAGAACATGATGGAGTCGAATTTAAGGGCCAGGTCAAGCACGCTCACCCCCAGCGCTACGGCGGCATTAAAGATTCGGGCGCCATCCAGATGAACCGGAAGCCCCATCTGATGCGCACTGTCGCAGATTTCGTCAGAGACCTCAATGGGATAGACCGAGCCGCCGGCCAGGTTCGCGGAATTCTCCAGTTCTATCAAACCGGTGACGGAGTGGTGGTCGCTGCGGGAGCGGATGGCAACCTCGACCTGCTCCCAGTTCATGATGCCGTCCTCGGCAAGGACCGTCCTTGGAATCACGCCTGAAAACGCCCCCATCATGCCCATTTCGTAATTGAAAATGTGGGCGCGCGCTTCGCAGACGACTTCCTGCCCGGGTCGAGTGTGGACTTTGACCGCCGCTTGATTTCCCATCGTGCCGGAAGGAACGAACAATGCGGCTTCCCGACCGAAGATTTCCGCCGCGCGCTCCTCAAGCCGATTTACTGTCGGGTCTTCGCGATAGACATCATCGCCCACTTCTGCGTCAGCCATTGCGCGGCGCATGGCAGGAGTTGGGCGAGTCACAGTGTCACTTCGCAGATCAACCACTGATTGGGCCATGGTGATAATCTCACTCCACTTTTTATTTGGACTTCATGCAGAAACAAATTCTTGGAATATTTCGTTTGAAATCAGCAACGCCCTGTCCGCAAGGCAAATTCGGCCATCGCGACGCTCAAGCCAGCCGTCGTGCTCAAGCGAGTCGAGCCTTGAGGTCAACCTCGCAACGTGTCCTTCGCCCCAGCGGTCTACGGCCTCGGCAAGATTGACCCCTGACGTCTGACGTAATCCTAGGAAGAAGAACTCCTCAACCTGGGCCTCAGTGGTCAGATTGTGCCGTTCGCATATGGGCGACTGGCCGCGCTCCAAAAGGTTCTCGTATTCTTCAACCGACGTTGCATTCTCCCAGCGCGACCGCCCGTCGCACGAGTGCGCGCCCGCCCCCAGACCCACGTAGCGTTGCAACTGCCAGTATTTCCGGTTATGGCGCGACTCGTATCCCGGCAAAGCATAATTCGATATCTCATATTGGAGATAACCTGCTTCGCGGAGTGATATGCGTGCCTGGTCGTACGCGTCAGCCACGAAGTCCTCATCGGGCAGCGCATCAGCATGATAGCGAACTCCGTGCTTCAACACCTCACTGCCAAGGCGGCTCTTTTCGTCGATTTCAAAAAGATATACCGAAACATGTTCGGGCCGCAGTGCAATCATGGACTGTAGTGACAATTGCCATGACTCCTTAGTCTGGTGAGGCAGACCGGCAATCAGGTCCAGGCTGATGTTGGCAAAACCTTGCGCGCGGGCCGTCTGAACCAGTGCTCGCGTGTCCTCAGCCGAGTGTAACCTTCCCGCAGTCCGCAACTCCTTATCGACAAAAGACTGTGCGCCGATACTCAGACGATTGATTCCAAGCGTCCGAATATGCTGTAGAAACTCCGCGTCGGCCGAACCCGGCGTGACTTCTATCGTAAATTCTGTTTCGGAGGCAAGCTGGAATCGCTGGTGAATGGCTGTTACAAGTCTCTCCAGGCGAGCGCTTCCCAGAAGTGACGGAGTTCCGCCTCCGATGTAAGCGGAGTCAACCGGAATTTTCAATACATTGTCTTCAATCGAGCTGGCCCGGTAAAACTCCGGCAGACATTCAAGTTCCCTGGCGAGGGCCTGGCAATAGCGATCATAGATGTCCCAGCCCGCTACACGGGAACTGAAATTGCAAAAGCTGCACTTGGAAGCACAGAAAGGAACTTGGATG
>JAJYJL010000404.1:0-5072 GCA_021789565.1 Acidobacteriota bacterium | reverse complement strand
GAGACAAGTTTGATGTGCAGATCGCGGCGGCGCGGCCCGTCAAACTCGCAGAAGTAAACGCCTTGCCAGCGCCCCAGCAGCAGGCGGCGATTCTCAATCAACAGGGTTTTGCTGGCACCGATGAGTACTGCTTTCAGATGAGAGTCGCAGTTGCCGTCATTGTGCTGATAGTCCGCATTGGCAGGGGCCAGTTGTTTGAGAAAGTCCGCAATGTCCTGGCGAAGGCCCGGATCGTAGTTTTCGTTAATGAGGATTGCCGCGCTGGTATGCGGGACAAAAACGTGGCACTGCCCGCTCTCGATCCCGGACTTTTCAATCAATCGCTCGATCTGGCTGGTAACGTCCTTGAACTCGACTCGCGAGTTGGTCTCAATGTGGAGCGTGTGGCGCTGATTTTTCGGCTTGTCCGGAACTGGTGCCTTCACGGCCTCTTCAGACATCGTCCTCTCCTCTGTACCTTTTCTTGCTATTCCTGAAAACCACGAAAATGGCTAATTCATTATAACAAAGGGATTTCAAGTACTTTGTGATTGTTGAGATAACGTACGCAGGGAATCAGAAGTCTGCTTGGATTGTCAGAAACTCATGATGCAGTGGCTGGAAGAGGAATCGGGAATTTGCTCCAGGAGGCGATCGAGCAGCCCATAGCCCGCACGGCCAAGAAAGTAAACGCCGCTCACCATACGCTCCTGGAGGTCTTTTTCGGGCATGACAGCACGCAGCAAGGCTTGCTCGTGACGCGCCAAAACCTCAGACCGGCTGAGCGCGGAGCGGGTCATCTTGCCTCTCAATTTCTCAATCTGAAAACGGATCTTTTCCTCCGAATGATTCAGAGCATCAAGTAGCGTTGGGTCCAAAACTTCAATGTCTTTTTTCAATCTGCCCAACAGGCTCGCCAGGTCCCTTTCCGTCTGGTCAAAACGCTCGGACCAGCCTGCTGCAAAGGCGGTGGCAGCGATCCGCTGGCTCAGGTGCTCGTTTCCTTGCCAGATGTCTTCAATGCCAAGTTGATATTTCTCCATCCAACGTTCAACACGGCGGTCGACAAGGGTGAAGCCGCTTCGAGGGCAGACAGCTGGCATGGGTCGGCCAAAAGCCTGATAGAGGACCTGCGCCTGGGCAAGATAGGCAAGTTCGGAAGGGCCGGCGACGTAAGCGATGGTCGGAAGCAGCGCGTCCTGCACCAAGGGGCGAAGCAGCACATTAGCCGAAATATTGAGCGGACGGTCGCTGATCTCGGATTGGAGATCCTGCAGCGAAGCCGTAAAGTCATCACCGATTGAAAACTCGTGCCCATCAGTGCCTGAGGCGTGTACTGCCAAACGATTGCCTTCGCGCTCTGCAAACAGCAGCGTGGATTGTTCCGTGATGTGGACCTGCGCGTGGTAGCCGGCCTTGACCAGTTCAGCGGAACGCTCCTGCAGCAGCGAGCGCAACTCACTCGCGCGGACGATGGCCTCTTGATAAATTGGAATGCTGAGCTCGTGGATTTTCTCATCCATCGGGTCAAGAAGGATCACGCCCCAGCGGCCGAATAATCGCGTCAAAAATTGGGCGAATGCCCGTGACCACATGACACCGGGCTGATAAGTAGCTCGAAGGTCGTGAAGTAATTGGACCTTTTCGTCACTGCCAGGGAGTACCGAATCCAGGCGATTGATTTGTTCGGTAATGGCTTCAGTCAGCTTCACGCGGCCCACTGGCGACTGTGGCGCGGGCCGCTCGCCGGAATCGTGTAAGTGGACTGGCTCGTAGTCATCATTGAGCGCGAAAGTTTGGGCGACTTCCTCAAGGTCGTGGTCTTCTGTGGCCAGCCAGAAGATAGGTACCGACGGGAGTCCTCGTGTGTTCAGCGACTGCGACAGGCGGACCGCGCTCAAAGCCTTGTAGAGGGTGAAGGCCGGCCCGGAAAACAGGCCGACCTGCTGCCCTGTGACAACGGCAAATGTTTCCGGTTTACCTAACTTGCGAATGTTCTCGAGTGTTGGGTCGTCGGCGCCAAACTCTACGTTCTGCCGATCCAGAATTTCAACGAGCGCTTTTCGGTCGGTTTTGAAATGCCTGAGTTGCTGGCTCAGCCGGACATAAGTTTCAGGGTTGTATGGATGCCCATTATAGAATCTGGCGGTGCGTTCGTAATGCTCCAGGTAGTCCAGCAGAAGTTTGCTGGATTTCGGAACCCGAGAATAAGGAAGCGACACGCAATCCATAATCTTCCCCTGCTACACTGCGGTGTTGAATGCAACAACGCCCCGGCCAAATCAGCAGCACCCCTTTAGTTGATGCTGCACAGGCGGCTTAAGATTCAAATTGAGTTGAAGAATCAGGCATTGCGGGGCCGCGTCAGACGGATTCCCAAATCCCTGAGAGCCGCGGCAACGTTCCGTTCTTCCGCGCGGCGCAACGGCTGAAGAGGGCTGCGAGGCTTCCCGCCGGTGTAACCGCACAAGTCCAGCGCGTATTTGATTCCCGGGATCCCCGCGCGGACGTTTACTTCCTGAACTATAGGAATGATGCGCTGTTGGAGCGCCCGGGCGGCTTCAATATCCCCTTGGCCGTAAAGTTTGAAAATTTCAAGGCAAATATCCGGAATGTAGTTGGCCGGCCCCAGGACGGCTCCGGCCGCCCCTGCCTGAAAAGCATCAAGCATGATCAGTGCCGAACCGGCGAAAACGCGAAATCCCTTTCTTGATTTCTTCAGGACCTCGTGCAGGAAATCCATTTTACCGGAGCTTTCCTTGAGACCTGCGATATTGCCGTGTCTCGAAAGCCGGGCAATTGTTGGAGGATCAATATTGATCCCCGTAAATTGTGGGATGGAGTAAATCAGGACGGGCTGGCGTACGGCATCTGCAACTTCCGAAAAATGTGCGGTGAGTGCGGCTGAATCCATTCGATTCTTGTAGTAGCCCGGAGTGAGCACCAGCAACGCGTCGGCGCCGCGCTTGACCGCTTCCTTGCTTAGATGGATTGTCTGCCGAGTAGTCTCAACGCCCGTCCCGACCATTAAGAGTTGAGGCGTGGGAATCAACGGCCTGGCAAGTTCCACCAGACGCAGCCTTTCGCTTTCGGTCAGGTAAGGGCCTTCGCCTGTCGAACCCGCGATCAAAATGCCGTTAAACCCCTGCTTGATGTACCGCCGAATATTTGAGCGAAAACCCGCTTCGTCAAGATCGCCACGCCGGTTGAAGGGCGTAACAACGGGAACAAACACTCCTTGAAGATTTTCAATAACTTCGTTGCTTTTCATGAAATCAGCCACCTGGGTTGAGCGTTTTGCTCGTCACGGAACTCCCGGCTGCTACCCGGTCTTTCTGCTGGAGTTCCTGTAGGCACAGCACCTCGATGCCGCGTTCGCGCTGGGCGCGTATGCCGTTCACGGCTGCTGTTGCGGCTGAGATGGTAGTAATGCAGGTAACGCCGTGCTGAATAGCCGCGCGCCGGATCGCTTTTTCATCGTAGCGTGAACCGCGGCCGAGCGGAGTGTTTATAATCAGGTCGATGGATGCATTTTTGATGTGGTCCACTACGTTCGGACGGCCTTCTTCCACTTTATAAACTTTTTCCACCTTGACTTTGGCCGCTCGAAGCGCCGCGGCAGTGCCACGGGTCGCCAGCAGTTTAAACCCCAACGATGCAAGATCGCGGCCCAACTTCACTGCGTGCTGCTTGTCATGGTCGTTAACGGAAATGAACACAGTGCCATTTTGTGCGATCTTCTGGCCGGCGGCAAGTTGCGCTTTTGCAAATGCCAATCCGAAGCGCTCGGCTACCCCCATTACTTCGCCTGTTGATTTCATTTCCGGACCAAGGACGGAATCGACTCCCGGAAATTTCTGGAATGGAAACACCGGAGACTTGACGTAGGAATAACGCACTGGGAGTTCAGGTTCCAGTTTGAAGGAACTCAGCTTTTCTCCAACCATCAGCCGCGCCGCAACTTTGGCCAGCGGCACTCCGGTGGCCTTGCTGACGTAAGGCACGGTTCGCGAGGCTCGTGGGTTTACTTCCAGAACGTAGACCTTTCCGTTCTGAATGGCGTACTGCGTATTCATCAGACCTACAACTTTCAGCTCGCGCGCCAATTTGGTTGTATAGGTGGTCAGTGTGCGCCGTGTTTCCTCCGCTATGTTTTCTGAGGGAAGCACGCAGGAACTATCGCCTGAATGGATGCCGGCTTCTTCAATGTGCTCCATGATGCCGGCGATGACAACATCCGTGGCATCCGATAGCGCGTCCACATCCACTTCGGTGGCGTTTTCAAGGAAGCGGTCGATCAGGATGGGGAATGCCCCCTCCAGTTCCTCAGCACGGCGAACGTAGTTCGCCAGCATCTTCTGGTCATAGGCGATTACCATGGCGCGGCCGCCCAGTACATAGGAGGGGCGCACCAGGACGGGATAGCCGATGCGATTGGCAACCGCGAGGGCGTCATCCACGGTCATGGCAGTACCATTTTCAGGCTGTGGAATATCCATGTCCCTGAGCAATTTTCCGAAAAACTTGCGGTCTTCAGCCAGATTAATGGATTCCGGTGAAGTGCCGATGATGGGGACGCCTGCAGCCTTCAATTGGCGAGCAAGGTTCAGGGGTGTCTGTCCGCCGAATTGCACAATCACGCCGGCTGGGCGTTCTTCTTCGACAATCGACATCACGTCTTCAAAAGTCAGCGGTTCAAAATAGAGGCGGTCTGAAGTGTCGTAATCGGTCGAGACGGTCTCAGGGTTGCAGTTCACCATGATGGTCTCGTAGCCGTGTTCCTTCAGCGCGTAGGATGCGTGCACGCAGCAGTAATCGAACTCGATTCCCTGCCCGATACGGTTCGGGCCGCTGCCAAGGATCATGATCTTCTTGCGGTCGGTTGGTTCGGCCTCATCCTCGTCTTCGTATGTGGAATAAAGATAAGGCGTGAAGGACTCAAATTCCGCCGAACAGGTGTCAACGCGCTTGAAGACCGGACGGACATTGTTTTCGAGGCGTTTTTGACGGATCTCCGCGCCGCTTACACCCCACAATTCACCCAGGTGAAGGTCTGAGAATCCCAGGCGCTTGGCTTAGCGCAGCACCGTCGC
>JAJYJL010000403.1 GCA_021789565.1 Acidobacteriota bacterium | reverse complement strand
AGACCCGGAGGGTTTTGTGCGTAAGGTGAAAGATACGGCAGAAGCGAAGGTGAGGAATGCCTGTGCAGCAAACTGACCCCTCACCCGCCGTCGTACCTCCGGCACCCTCTCCCCTCGGAGAGGGCACAGGCAATTGTTGGGTGGCCGTCGTACCTCCGGCACCTTTTTCTCTCGGAGAGGGCTTTCCTCATTTTGGGGAGGGCCGCGCAAACCGGCGTGAATGTGGTCTGCGGCACCAATCGCGTGCCCTCGCCCATGGGGAGAGGGTGGTCGCGGAAGGGCGAAGAGGGCGTTTCAGGAGGGCCGGGCTTCAGCCCAGCCACAAACCGGCGCCCGCCAATATTTTCTTCTCCCTCTACCTTAGGGACAGGGTGTCACGACTTGGCGTGACGGGTGAGGGGTCGTCGGCCGATCAAAATCTTGGCCCTCTCCAAGGGAAGAGGGTGTCCCGCAGAGCCGGGCCGGGTGAGGGGCGTGAGTCGATCAAAATCTTGGCCCTCTCCGAGGGGAGAGGGTGTCCCGCAGAGCCGGGACGGGTGAGGGGTGTTTTGTTTTTCATAGCGCAGAATCGTTCTTGAACTCTGCGGCTTGGATCTTCACCCAAGGAAAGGGCCGCGGACCGCAGAAAGCGCGGGATCGCGCTACCGGCTGAGAAGCTCCGCCCCGTCGATCGGCACTCGTAATTCGTCGTTCGTAATTTCTGTTTTTCCAATCGCCAATCACTAAATCAAAAACCACCAGTTATTTCGCCCCCTTCGCCGTCATTCTGAGCGCAGCGAGGAATCCCATTATTTAGCTGGGAGGAGCGTGTAGCACGGCTCGCCGCATGTGCGGTCTGCGGTTTTTATTTTTGGCAAAAGACGCGCTGAGACTCGAGGGATAAGTAGGAGAAAGTGCGGACCTCAAGAACGGAGAACCGCACTACTCGCTTTGCCCGGGACGTTGGAGCGCTTGCGGGGCGCATCAGGAATAGTCTGATTTGGACTATTCGATTTCAGGTTGTACGCTGGTGAGCTCTGCACGGCTATCATTTTCCAATGACGAAGTCACTTTTTACGGAAGAGTACAGGATTTTTCTCAGCCATCTGCGAGCGGCCCGGCGGAGCGCCCACCTTACTCAAGGGGAGCTTGCTAAGTTGGTCGGTCAGAGCCAGTCGTTCGTTAGCAAGTGCGAAAGGGGCGAGCGAAGGATCGATGTCGTGGAACTCCGCCACCTTTGTGATGGGCTCGGCATCTCGCTAGTTGATTTTGTTCGAACATATTCTAAAGCCATCCGTAGGTAACCGTGCCAGCTCTTTCTCTAGAAGAATTTCGAAGCAGCTTTGCGAAGACGATTTCGAAGTTAGGACTTACGTGGGATGTAGTCGGGTTCTATGCGCCCAACAACGTAGTCTACGGGTTCGGCACAGACACGAAGGTGATCTCGACAGTATTCGAGGCCCTTTCCGCTCCAGTCATAAAGGCGATTGCAGATGAGACTGGCTACATTGTTGAGGGGTCCCCGCAGACGGTATACCCGGATTTCACTCTTACGCCTGCAAAAGGGGATGCGCCGCGGATAGCTGTTGACATCAAGACTACATACAGGCGGTTCAATCGGTCGGGAGAGCCCGCCGCGTTCCGGTACACCCTAGGGTCTTACACTTCGTTCTTGCGCACTGCTGGTGCGACGAAGAACATCAAATACCCCTACGCCGAATACTCCGATCACTGGACAATCGGATTCTTGTACACTCGCCGAGTGGGAGTTGACGCGAAAGTCTACAGCCAGCCGGAGGAAGTGACCTCCCTTCAATGCCCATACCAAGACGTCGAATATTTCGTACAGCACAAATACAAGATAGTGGGCGAAACTCCGGCAAGCGGGAACACGGCAAATATCGGGTCCTTCCCGACGACCAGCATCAAAGATCTGCAGGAGGGGAAGGGGCCATTCGCTAAGCTTGGGAAGGCGAAATGCGACGAATACTGGAGACACTACGGGCGTACAGCGGCGGCAAGAGGTAAGTCGTATTCAACCATCGAGGAGTTTTTAAGATTATCGGCTAGCCGCGACGCCTAGGTCAGCTCCGTTTAGTCAACGACAAGTCGCTCGAGATTCGCACAATGAAAAGGCCCGCCATGCTGGTACGCAGCGCTTCTGAGATGCGTGAACCAGTGGCGGCAACATATATTTTTGAAAGGGAGGGGCTGTCAAGCGGTCTTAGATCGGCAACTTTGCTCCATAGGGTCATATACTTGATTATATGGTTTGCCTCGTAGTACGAGGGGATGAGCTCCCTTTGGCCAAGGGGCAGGCGCCTTGCTACTTCAAGCAACTCTCCCAGATATACTTCGTATCTGCGTTTCGAAGACTGAACTAAGAAAAGGTGCGTCGGGATGCCATCTTCGCATTGGGAATTAATCCTCACAATGTGCCGGCGTGCTAGGGTCTTGCCCATCTTCCCGAACCACACAGCCCCCTTCTTATCGATAACCTTCTTGTGTGCCGCCACCGTGTCATCGATAGCCCCTAATTTGTCGGAAAAACGCATCAGAATGTCTATCGGTTCGTTTCCCATATGTTGGCTGAGCATCTCTAGTTATTGAGCGATCAGAAGGACCTCCTTTGAATTGCCGTTCGTAGACAAGACATACTTATACTCCTTTTGCCGCGTGACGCGGACCCGTCCCTTGAACCTCTTCATAAGCTTAACCAGTACATCTTCCGAAGGAATGCCGTCGCTCCGATAAGATACCACAAGAATTGACTCCGCATATCGTTCAAATAGGGCTTCGAATGCGCTCACAACCCGTTTGGGATCAGACCATGGCGATTTTTCACCTTTGAGGGGTCTGTGCTTTTTTCGGTAGTCAATTCTGTCAGCCCAGTCTTTGTAGTCGGCAATCCCCTCCAAGAAATGATAAAACTGCAGGTAGTCAACCCCTACCCCCTTGCTGTTGAGATAGGGCGTATCAATGTAGACTAAATCGAAACGCCCAGGTACAGCCAATGCATCCTGACAGATAGCCCGGCACGGCACTCCAGAATCGAAAACCGAGTTATTTGCTTCTTCGACGAATCGTCTGAAATGACGGTCAAACGGCTTATCCCATGTTGCCTTATTCCCGAACCCGCGCCTGACATCTGCGGTGCGCATGTAGAGGTTCTTACGGTGGAAGAGATTGTAAGGCCTCTTTGTTATGCAGGACTGAAATAGTGCGTGGTATGCGAGCGCGCATTTATACTTGTCTTGCATTCTCGCGATGTTCTGACACGCCACATCCAACCACCTGTTTTCATCCGGCAAGAAATAGATTTCGGCGAAGGTCCGTTCGATGAGGTCGTCATACAGCACGGCTGAATGCCGTTGAGTTGCGAATTCAATATCTTGATCGCTAAGTCTGGTCGCGCGGTTTTCAATCAACGCGGTAGCCGATATAGCGTTGAAATGAAGATGGTCATTGTAAGTGACCTTCTTACCCTGCGACTTGAAGAGGTAAGCAATAGAGCCTGTCCCACCGAAAGCATCCAAGCATGTATGGAAGTCCAAATCTTTGACGTTCTCCCATATCCAAGGAATCAGTTTTGCTTTGCTTCCCTGGTATCGAGTAGAGAAAGGCCCGGCAAGTTTTGCGTTTGGCCTGAAGAAATCTAATTGGGTTACCATTGAGATAGTTGGCCCGCTATGTCACTTTATTGGGTGGCTTGGGTTCTCCAGGAGAAAGGGCACCGCCCAGCCCCCGTAGTAATGCTTCAAGATCCTTCCTCGGGTAAAGCCGGTAGCCGTTCATCGGGTGTCGCCATGCCTTCAATTTCCCGGCACGGTCCCAATTTCGAAGCGTAGATGCTGACACTCCCAAGAGATTCGCGGCTTCCGATACAGTCATGTAACCCGCGAGTTGCATTAGAGGGGTGACACCTCCCGACTTGGACATTATCAAACCTTGTCAAACATTGCAACGGCTGTGGCTTCGCGCAAGGCAGAGCGGGTGGCATATCTAATAGGCGGCAGGTGCAAACATTGGTGTTTAATACCTGCGATCAGTGAATCCGCATGGGTTAGAATGGCGGGGCGCCGCCTGCCGGAGCGAGCGGGCTTCTGACGTGAGGAATTTCAGAAAAGGTGGGATGCAAATTTTGAATAGGGCAATAATCTTTGCTGTCTGTGTTGTGCTTGCGTGCAGCGCCGCGAGGGCAGGGACGCGCGTGTGGCAGCCATCGCCAGGCCATACTCAAGTGCCGATCTGGCCGGGTGCGGTTCCCGATGCCCAGTCTGTTCCGGGGCCGGAATATGTGGTGAGGTCGAAGGGGCTGATTGGCGGCAAGCCGGTTGTGAGTGTGTACAACGTGTCGCAGCCGACCATGACGGTTTATTCGCCGACCGTGAAAAACACGGGCGTTGCGGTGGTTGTCTTTCCCGGCGGTGGGTTTGAGATATTGGCCATGGACCTGGAAGGCACCGAGGTTTGCGATTGGCTGACGTCCAGGGGCATCACGTGTGTACTGCTGAAATATCGCGTGCCGAGCCTGCCTTATGACTGGCACTGCAAGTGCCGCCCTGACGGTTTGGCGCAGTCCACACTGCCGCTGGAAGATGCGCAGCGGACGATGGGGCTGGTGCGCTTGCACGCCGCCGAGTGGCGGATCGATCCGCATAAGATTGGGGTCCTTGGGTTTTCGGCAGGCGGATATCTGGTGGCGGAGATCAGCACAAAATTCCAGCGCCGGTTGTACGCGCCTGTCGATGCGGCCGACAAGCAAAGCTGCCGTCCGGATTTTGCGGTGGGCGTTTATCCGGGGCACCTGTGGGCCGGCGGTGAGGCCTGGAAATTGAATCCGAATGTCCCTGTCACTCGCGAGACGCCGCCAACTTTTCTGGTGCAGGCGGAGGATGACAACGTGGACGGCGTAAACCAATCGGTGGCGTACTACATCGCGCTGAAGAATGCCGGCGTTCCCGTGGAGATGCATTTGTATGCGCAGGGCGGGCATGCGTTCGGGCTGCGGCGCACGAAGCTTCCGATTACGCGATGGCCCCGGCTGGTGGAAACGTGGCTCAAAACAATCGGGGTGCTTCCACAGCAGGCGTCCCAGAATGACTGAAAATCTCAATGATGAATTTGGAATGCGGCGGCTGGCGTTCATCCAGCGCAGAGAGTGTCATGTTGCCCGCGGCCGAAAGTAGGCCTTACAAAGTAGGCTAGATTCTGACCTCGCCAACCCCCAGATGGGACGTATGGGATTTTCGTTCCACAAAAATTCAATTTTATAAGTTATAGATAATACACAACTTATTAAATTATTATGATGCCAAAATTTTGCTTTGTTGCAAATTGTGTTTCATTTATGAACAGCGAGTAAAAGTTACAAAAAGGCTGTTCGTTGCTTCTTATGGTGAGCAGTTGGCCGCACGCAATCTAGTCGCTTTCGCCGCTGAAGATGTAGATCCCGCCCATGTGGACTTTCAACTGGATGTCCTGGGTTCCGTAGGGGTTCCAGAAAAGCACTTTTTTGCTGAACCCTGCGTCGTTCTCGCCGTGCAGGTTGCTCTGGACGTTTCCCAGCCACGTCTTGGCACGCACCGATCTCAGTCGCTCAGGCGAAGGGATATCAATCTCAACTTGCCCGTAGTTGACCATGATCTTTTCCTGTCCGATAACGCCCTGGACCTTGACATCTCCGTCCACGCATTTCAGGACCAGGTTGGCGTCATACGGCATGTGGATGTGGAAGTTGACGGACAAGCTGGACTCTGCCTTAAAGGGTCGCCACGGCCTGCGCGATGGATAGAGGGTGCGAAGCCGGATCATTTCATCCTGTCCGTTCAGCAGGATTTGGACGCGCTTGTATTGGTGTTCAGCCTTCTCTTTTGACCGGGCCTCCACCACTTTTTCTGCCTCAATCTCAACGTGCGGATCGTCCCATCCTGTAATGTAAATGTCGCCCGTGCGCGTTTCCATAGTGAGAGTTCCTTTGGAAAACAGGCGTACACGGTAGTGGAAAGTCCGGCTGAATTCATCGGCGTGTAGTGCGACCGTGAAGAAAAGCATGCAGCAAAAGCCAGCGAGCAGCATTCGAAATGTTTCTTGGCCGGATCTGCGCATGAGTATCGTCGCCTCGATGGCCGTTCATGCAAGGGCACTATTATTGATGTGAAGGGGCCGGAGATTCTTCCGCCTGTTTTGCCTGGTTCTTCAGCGTCTCAACCACCAGTTCTTCCCTGTTGGCTTCCAACGTTTTGCCCAGCTTGTTATATACGCCGGCAAGCATCGAATGGGCCTTAATATCTTCCGGGGCGAGGTCAATGACCATTTCAAGCTCAGATTCGGCCTTGGGGAGTTGGTTCTGGATCAGATAAACGCGGGCCAGCCCGAAATAGGCTTCGTAAGCCAGCGGCTTGATCTTGGTCGCGCGCTGGAAAAGTGCTTCAGCCGCACCATACTGCTTCACCGCAATCTCGGCGTCCCCGGCGCTGACGTAAACGCCATAAAAGTCCGGATTAACCCCCAGCTCAGCCTTGTATTCGTCGAGGGCAGCCATATTGTTTCCCTCGCTGGCGTAGATATTCCCCAGGTTGTAGTGTGCGAGCGGCAAGCCCGGCGAAATGGCGAGAGCCTTTTTCAGTTGCTCGATGGCAAACGGAACGTTGTTCTGCTTGCTGTATGCGATTCCCAGCATCAGGTGCGCCTTGGCGTTCTGCGGGGTTGCGCCGAGGAAGGTCTTGAGCATCACTATCGCCTCGGTATAATCCTCGGCCTGCATGTCGAGTAACGCGAGGTCATAGTAATTCTGGAGGATGGTGGGGTCCAGCCGGATCGCCTTACGGAAACTCTTGCGCGCCTCGTCCTGCAATCCGTTCTTCGATTCCGCTGCTGCCAGCAGGTGCATCAGGACGGCGGAATTCGGAAACTCCTCGACCGCCTGGCGGGCGTCGGCCAGCGCAGATCTATAATTCCCCGTTGATAGTTCCCATCCGATCTGGTGCGTCAGGCTGGACTCGGAGTCCTGCGCGTATGCCCGCGGCGCCAAGCCCGATACCGAGAAAGCAATAGCAAGCGCACACGCTGTGGCCAGGCGCCTTTGCCGGTCAGCCATATTTCCCTCTCTGGGCATGTTAGGCAGGGTTTTGCGGCCAAGTCAAACTCCCTCGAAATCAGGCCATCTCCCCGATTTGGCGTAGAGGTCAGTCGAAACGGCCGTGCAGGTCG
>JAJYJL010000402.1 GCA_021789565.1 Acidobacteriota bacterium | reverse complement strand
GCGTGGCCAGCGGCAGGTTAACGTTGAAGTTTGCGTTGGTGACAAAGCCCCTCTGCATGGTATCGGTCTGGAGCAGCGGGGGAGCACCCGTCACCTCTACAGTCTGCGTCATCTGGCCAACCTGCAATTCGAAGTCTATGCGTGCGACCTGGTTCATTTGCAGATCAAAAGCCGGCCGGGTGCTGGTGGCAAAGCCGCTGGCTGTTGCTTTAACAGTGTAGGCTCCGGCCGGCAGCCGGGGCAGGTTGTAAACACCAGCCGAATTGGTTGTGGTGGGCCACACTGTTCCGCGGACTGTGTCGGTGGCCGTTACGGTAGCGCCTGGCACTGCGGCGTGCGAGGGGTCTGTGACAGTGCCTGTAATACCGCCTGTAACTTCCTGGGCAATGAGCGTTTGTGGGCCCAGAGTGAATATCGCGATCGCAATACCCGCAACAAAGAGCCTGAACAAACTTCGCAAAATGCGGCCCTTCTGGATACGCATTGCTGCCATAGTTTCACTCCTTCGTATTGTTAAATTGCCCTTGACCCTTTTTGTGACAATGGCCGTGATGGCCAAGACTTCAGGAGAAGAAAAAACGAGGTATTTCTGCAGCAATACGAGAAGTAATAAGCAGCAAGTCGTTACAATAAACAGCGCGGTCACGATTCCGCGCAAAACTTTCACTCGTGACCGCCCCGACGCTTCCCACAGGTTTATTAAAGCCTATAGTCTTACCCTACTTTTAATCTCAACTCAGAAAAATGTCAATGGTTTTTTTGCATTAAAAGGCATAAGCAAAATGGCGTCATGTATCTAATATTAAAATACTACCTTGTGCATTTATTCACAGGAAGAGCCGGGAACCATAAACTAAAGATTTCAAAGGCCAGCCAGCCCCTTGCAGGCCGGTAAACCCTCCGGCGGGCAACAAAATGCATCCTTGGTTCCAAGTTTTGTGAGAGCAATGGCAACGATCCAAAATGCTGCGCAGGAAGGAAAAGAACGCCTGTTTTAATCACAGGTCTTGCGTTAGGGAATCCACTGTTTCCGGTGTTCTTTCTGTTCTGCCGGTAGCACAGCAGATTCCCTTCTGGCGTTACCGGAGCCGACACCGCTGCTTGTTTCGCTGGGTCTCTTTGGCTGCCCTCGGATGCGCGGCAGCCTTTCTCCTGAAGCTTCCTGTGGCCGCATGATAGAATTGCGCCCTTGCCCAAACGCCCTGCGCAGGTGTAAAAATGACCCCTGAACCCGAATCTGGAAATTCGTCTCTCGCTGCTTGTTCAGTCGGAACAATTGCAAAATCGACACGGGAGACAAAGAACGGTAATTTATGTCATCCAAAAACTACTTCGCGCGAATCAATGAAATCGTCAAACAGATTGAGCAGACTCAGCAGCCTGCCATCGAAAAGGCCGCGGCGGCCATGGCGGGATCAATCAGAACGGGCGGCCTTGTTTACCTGTTCGGCAGCGGCCACTCGGTGATTCCGGTGCTGGATATTTTTCCGCGCTACGGCAGCTTTGTAGGTTTCTGCCCGATATACGACCCGCGGCTGATGTGGTTCAACGTGGTGGGGCCGGGCGGCGCGCGCGAATTGCTGTGGCTTGAGCGCGAAGAGGGTTACGCCAGAAACATTCTGGCCAGCTATGTGCTCGAGCCTCGCGATTCCATCGTCGTCTTTTCGCACGGCGGGCTGAACGCCGCGCCAGTGGAAGTGGCGCTTGAAGCCAAGAACCGCGGCCTGACGGTGGTCACGGTGTCGTCTCATCAGAATTATCGCCAGGCGGCCGCCACTCATTCCAGCGGCAAAAAACTCTCAGATATTGCCGATGTGGCCATCGACAATTGTGTGCCGCCGGAAGACGCACTGGTGGGAGTGGAAGGGATCGCTGAGAAGTTTGCAGCCGGATCAACCGTGGCGGCCGTAACCATCGCCATGGCGCTGGTTGCTGAAGTCGGCTCGCTGCTGGTGAAGAGCGGAAACAAGCCACCCACTTTTGTTTCACCCAACGTCGGCCTCGAACCGGACCACAACCAGCGCGTCTTTGTGGAATTCGCCCGGCGCGTTTCGAAGCGCGTCCCCTGAGGGATTTCGGAAGCCGCAACCGCTTCAGGCCACAACCAACGAAGCCCCCGCTTCGCGCAACTTGAAGGAGGCTCTCTCAAGATGAGGACCACTAAGACGAAGCTCGGCTGGTACGGAATTGTTGCCGCACTGATGTCTCTTGGCCTTGCGTGGGGTGTGGCAAGCCGCGGCGCGCCCCAGGCCGCTCCATCCTCGAAAACATTCTTCCCGGTGGCCGTTTGGTATGGAGGCGGCAAGGCTCGGGCTCCCATGCTGGAGCCGGTGGACGCATCGAGCGCCGAACGCTGGGGCAAAGACCTCGATCAGATCAAGGCCGTCGGCTTCAATACCGTCAAGTGCTGGGTGGACTGGGCCACTGCCGAACCAAAACCCGGTCAGTTTGACTTCCAGAATCTCAATCTGTTGCTGCGGCTCGCGCAGGAACGCGGCCTGCGGGTAATCGTGCAGATTTACACCGATTCCGCGCCGGACTGGGTGGGCCAGCGCAATCCTGACGCCCGTTTCGTTGACCGTTCCGGCGCAGTGATCAATTCTCAGGCGGCGCCCGGCTTTTGCATTGACGACGAAGCTGTGCGCAATGAAGTTGTGAAGTTCATCGAGGCGCTTTCGCAGGACGCCAACCGCTACCCTGCCCTTTACGGCTGGGACGTGTGGAGCGAGCCGCACCTGGTGAATTGGGCGGGGTTTGATTATCTCAAAAACCCCGAGTTCTGTTACTGCCGTTACACAGAGGAGCGCTTCCGCGAATGGCTGCGGGCAAAATACAAGACGCTGGCAGCGCTAAACCAAGCGTGGTACCGCGGATTCACTAGCTGGAAAGACGTGACGCCGCCGCGCTTTTCAACCATCCTTTCCTTTACCGACTATCTCGACTGGCGGGCCTTCATCACAGAAAAGCTGGCAGCGGACCTGAAGACGCGCGTGGATGCCGTCCGCAGCGCCGACCACGTTCACGCCATCACCAGCCACGCGGCCGTGCCGGGGCTCTTTACCGATCCGCGCGACGGCTATGGTGAGCCGGACGACTTTCTGATGTCGGGCAACGCTGACTTCTTCGGCACGTCGCTCTACCCCAAACACGCCGCCTCGCGCAGCCCGTGGTCTTATGAGCATCTCGCCGCAGGGCTCGATTTTTCGCGCTCCGCCGGACACAGCTACGGCAAGGGATTCTGGATCGGCGAATTGCAGGCCGGCCAGGGCGTCACCGGCATGCGCATCGGCGAGCCCGTCACCGGCCACGATGAAGCTTACTGGATGTGGCAGGTTATCTCTCACGGCGCGCGCGAAATCGCCGTCTACGCCTGGTATCCAATGAACGCCGGCTACGAATCGAACGGCTACGGGCTGATCAACCTGGACGGCACGCTCACGCCGCGAGCGCGGGAGGCCGGCGCAACGGCCAAAGCCATCGCGCTGAACGCCGCTTCAATCAACAATGCCCAGCCCGCCCCGGCGCAGGTGGCCATCCTTTACAACCGGCTCTCTTACATGGTGGGCGGAACTGAGCCATCGCTCTCAACGCTCGGCAATGCGGAACGCGATTCGCTTGAAGGGTTGCACCGGGCGTTTCTGGAGGCCCAGATTCCCGTGGATTTTGTCAGCACTCAGGACGTGATCGACGGCCGTGTGAAGGCTTACAAGATTCTGTTCCTGCCCTACGCAGTAATGATTTCGCAGCAGGTCTCAGAGGGAGTAGAGCGTTACGTGGAGCAGGGCGGAACGGCAGTGGCAGGCGCGCGCCTGGCCTGGAACAACGCCCGCGGATTTGCCAGCGACGTGATCCCGGGCTTCGAGCTGTCGCAGGTGTTCGGCGCCCGCGAAAGAATGATTCGTCCGGTCAAGGCCGCCCGGCTGGTGGTTGAAGCTTCGCCCTCCCTGCCGGGAATGAAGGCCGGCGAGCCCGTGCGCGGCGACAGCTTTGAAGAAGAGCTTGAGCCGCTCGCGGGCGCGCATGTTCTGGCGCGATTCGCAAACGGCCAGCCCGCCATGGTTGAAAATTCTTTCGGCAAGGGGAAAGCCATACTGGCGGGAACGTTTCTGGCGCTTTCTTACGAGCGTGAACATGATCCGTCCACCGGACGCCTGTTGCGATCACTCGCGCGGGCGGCAGGAGTTACACCGGACGTGACTGTTTCAGGCACAGGAACCACCGAAGTTGAAGTCCGACGGCTGGTCAGTATTCAGGAGCAACTGGTCTTCGTTTTCAATCACGCTCAAAGGCCCGCGAAGGCGGCCATATCGATTCGCGTGCCGTGGAACGTCCGCGAAGCGCGCGACATCGTCACCGATCGCCCGGTTACGTTCAAGGACGAGCACGGCAACATCCTGCTGGATAAGAACTTGACCGGCGGCGAAATCTGGGTGGTGAAATTGAGAGCGGCGGGATGAGCATTGCGCACGGGGAGAGGCCTATCTTCTAAAAATCTGCAAGAGCCGGCAATCATCACGCGGTCATGAAGAGATCCGGGAAACAATCATGATCAAAAAACCTCGCGCAGTCTGGGCAGTGGATGTCGGTGGCACAAAAATCGCCGCGGCACGCGTCAGCCGCAGCGGGAGGTTGTCCGATTACGCTCAGGTGCGGACTCCTGCCGCCGGCGGGCGCAAAGTAGTGGAAGCTGTAGTGAAATTGTTGGAGCGGATGCCGGCTAAAGACGTTGGCGCCATCGGCATTGACGTTCCGGGTCTGGCCTGGCCGGACGGCCGCGTTTGGGCACCAAACATTCCCGGCTGGCAGCGCATGCCACTGGGTCCGGCACTCAGGAAGCACTTCCGTTTGCCTGTGCTGGTGGAGAGCGACCGCAACGCCTTTGTGGTGGGCGAAGCCTGGCAGGGCGCAGCACGCAATTGCCGCGACGTGGTCTTCGTGGCCGTCGGGACCGGCATCGGCGCCGGTATTCTTGCAGGTGGCCGCCTGCTTCGCGGGCATGGAGAATTAGCTGGGTCGGTGGGGTGGATGGCCCTGCGTGACCGGTTCCTGCCCGGATACAAGAAGGTCGGCTGCTTTGAATATCATGCCAGCGGCACTGGAATTGGGCTGGCAGGCAGCCGGGAGTTCAATCGGCCCCTCCTGGCCGATGAACTTACAGCCATGGCGCGCAAAGGCGACCGCAAAGCAAGGGCGGTGCTGGAGCGCGCTGGGCACGACATGGGTCTTGGCCTCTCGAATCTTGTCGATGTGCTTAATCCCAAAGTGATTGTGATCGGCGGCGGTGTGGCCGCGGCCGGCAACCTGATCCTCGACGCCGCGCGCAGGACCATGAAGCAATGGGGACAGCCGCTGGCGGTGAGGCAGGTGCGCGTGGTGCGAAGCCGGCTGGGCGTGCGCGCCGGCCTGCTGGGCGCGGCCAAACTGGCCTTTGATAATTGCGACAAGCTGGAGACGAAGAAGGGAAAGACATAAGAAAGCAGCCGCACGCCAGGACGCTAAGACGCAAAGGCCCCAAGTTGCCGCAACACTATGAACAACAACATTGAAGTTCGCCGCTTTGCCCTGGTGCTGACAGCCAACGCCTGCATGTTCGTGTTCGGCGTCGTGCTGCTGCTGATGGGATCGCTGCTGCCGTCGCTCGAGGTGAACTACGTTCAGGCGGGTAGCCTGGGATCTTTCCCGCTGGCAGGCATTCTGGCCGCAACCATTCTGGTAGGGCCGGTGCTGGACACAGTAGGAGCAAAACCGGTGCTGGCCGCGGCACTCGCAATGGTAGCAGGCGCTGTAGGGTTGATACCGTCGCTCCACACCTACGCGGCGCTGGCAGTTGCTGCGCTGGTTTATGGATTCGGCGGAGGTGTGCTGAATACTGCAACCAACGCACTGGTGGCGGATCTGAGCGCTTCGGGGCGTGGCGCGGCCCTGAACATGCTGGGATTCTCCTTCAGCCTGGGGGCGCTGGCGTCCCCGCTGCTGATGTCCACCGTCGGCGGCAGGTTTGGAGCTGCCTCAGTGCTGCACATTCTGGCGATTGGAACCGGCCTGATTCTGGTTCCCGTATTGCTTTCCCGCTTTCCCGCTCCCACGTATGCCGGAACGCGCCTGGCGGAATTGTTGCGCGTGTTGAGCCATCCGCTGGTGTGGCTTTTTGGCGCGCTGCTGTTTTTTGAGTCGGCCAGCGAAAACAGCATGTTTGTCTGGACGGGAAAGATTGTAGCCGGCGTGTTCCACTCCGCGCCCGAGCGCGCCAACTGGGCGCTGGCGGGCCTGACCGCAGCCATCGGCGCGGGACGTCTGGGTGCTGCATTACTGCTGAGTGTGCTGGGCAGCCGGAGGACCATGCTGCTCTCCACCGCCATTACGGTGACTGGAGCCATGCTGGCTTTTAATAGCCGCGAGTTTTCTGTCGCGGTGCTGGGCGTCAGTGTCATCGGCCTCGGACTGGCGTCCATTTATCCCACGGCGCTCGGCGTTGCGGGCGACCGCTTCCCGAGGCAGACGGGCACCGTGTTCGGCGCAATTATGGCCGTGTCGTTGGTGGGCGGAACAGCGGGGCCAAGCATCTGCGGCACCCTGGCGGCAACAGGATTACGAAACATCCTTTGGGTCCCTATGATTTCAGCATTGGCCGTGGCGGTGCTGACGATTGCAGTGACCAAAGAGAGGCCGGAAGTCGCCGCTTAAGGTCGCGGCAGGCAGCAGCCGGCCGGGCAGACATCCGGCCATGGCCCGAGATTTCCCACGCACGGGCGGCCGGAATTCTCTTCCATTCTTTCCAAAATCAGTTCGCGGACCATGCGGGCAAAGCCGGGATTGGTGCCCACGGCCGCAGCGTGGACCATATTCAAACCGAGTTCCGCGCATAGCTGGCGGGCTTCCGTGTCGAGATCGTAGAGCACCTCCATGTGATCGGACACAAAACCGATGGGAACGATGACCACGTCGCGCACTTGCCCCGTGCGCCCAATTTCTCTCAGGTGCTCCAGGATGTCCGGACCTAGCCACGGCTGCGTGGGCGGGCCGCTGCGGCTCTGGTAGACCAGCGGGTCACCCGACCTTCCGAGCGCGGCGGAAACCAGGCTCGAAGCTTCAAGCAACTGCTGCGCATACTGGCAGTTCTCCGCCATTCGGAGAGGAATGCTGTGCGCCGTGTAAACAATGTGGGCGGCGCTTCTTCCTTCAGCAGGAAGATGGGCAAGCGCCTGTT
>JAJYJL010000401.1 GCA_021789565.1 Acidobacteriota bacterium | reverse complement strand
ACGAGTGAACACCTTCATGGCTTCTTCCCGCGACAGATGTGGCGCGGGCCCGGCGAAAAACTTCTGGAGCTTCTTCAGGGACATGGCTCCTCCTCTAAAACCGAGGTTAGGTAAGCGCAGGATGTCGCTTCCCATACGCTACCATGGCAACGAAAGCGTACCTTCTCTCGCTGGCCTGCAATCATTCTGAGGCTATTCTACTCCTGATATTCTTCCAGGGGTAGCGTCAACGTTTCACAAAACCCAAACTGATTGGAAGCCCGGAAGAGGGCAAAGTTCAACGCTAAGCCGGCAAGGTGATTCGAAAGGTTGTTCCCTGATTCGGTTCGCTTGAAAAGGCGATGGAGCCGTTGTGCAACTGAATAATCCGATAGGCCATGGCGAGGCCTACCCCTGACCCTCCGGGCTTAGTCGTAAAGAACAGTGTAAATATCCTGGGTTGTACATCGGCAGGGATCCCTACGCCCTGGTCCTCAATTTCAAGCTCCACGCGGCGTTCCGATTTTCTGGGCCTGACTTTCAATTCTCCTCCGGAAGGCATGGCCTGACATCCGTTCAACACCAGGTTCAGGAGGGCCTGTTTGAAAAGATCGCGGTCAACCTTCAGTTTGGGGACGGGGCCGTTCTTTTCAATCGTCAAGCGCACCTGGTTTTGGCGGGCCTGCGGTTCTGCGAGAGTGAAGACCTCCTGGAGCATCTGTTCCAGGTCAGTCTCGCTCAGGCGCAATTCCACGGGACGCGTAAAGTCGAGGAAAGTCTTCACCACACGGTCGAGCCGGCGGATTTCTGAGGAAAGCGTTTCAATCTGGGGCTTCACCGCCGTACCGTGCCCGGCAAGCTTGGCCTTCAGGATTTCAAGTTGCAAAACCATCGCGTTCAGGGGGTTCTTGACTTCATGCGCCACCCCGGATGTAATCCGGCCGAGGGCCGCCAGCCTTGTTGCGACGGCGATCTGGTCTTCCAGTTGAGCTCGTGTGCCAGCGTCCCGCACCGTTACCAGAGCTCCCACCGGCTCGCCTTCCTTTTGTGCAAACTGCACGCTGGCAGAGATGCGGGGGTAACCGTCCGCGTCGTCTTCGCTCTCTTCTTCGGACTCCCACACAACCGGTTGGCGATTCTTGAATGCCCCGCGGAGCACGCGATCCATCGGATGATCGCTCCAGAAAATTTCCCCCGCCGTGCGGTGAAGCAGGGCCGCCGGCTCAGCTCCCAGAAATCGCTCCACTGCAGGAGTAGCAAGTACGAGCTGGTCCTGCCCGTCAAATAGCAGCAGACCGTCCGCCAGGTTGGAGAAAAGCTGGTCGAGGTTTTCTTTGAGCCTGGTAAACGCCGTTTTCTCACCCCGAATCTGCTCGCCCAGCAGATTCAATTTTGAGGAAAGGATGCCCCATTCGTCTTTGCGATTTACCTTCAGCGGTTCGTGGCTCTCCCCACGCGCCATCTTCTCCACCGTGCGGGAGATGGTTTTGAGGGGACGCAGTATGCCGTAAGAAAGAAGGCTTGCGGAAAGTGTTGCCAGCACGAGCGCCAGAACGGCCAGCAACAGGGCCCGGCGCAATTCAGGCGTCAACTGGTCGGCAACAAAAAGCGTCGAGACCCCCACGCGAACATCCCCGAGCGGACGGTCCCCCATTTTAACGGGCAGGTCTATCTCATAAGTCCTTTGAGGCCCATAGATCACCCCGAGCTGGTTGAGGATGCCTGAGTTCAAAAGCTGGTCAAAAGGCGGGGCCGGATTGAAAGTGGTGCCGATCTGTGCAGGATCATTGTGGACCAAAACAACATTGTTTGTATCAGTGATGGCAGCGTAATAGATGGTGGGCGAAAAACCCACCGCCGACTCGATGGTTGAGTTCAGGTTGGGGTCTTGCGCCAAACGCGACTGAATGAACTGGAGAACTGCTTGTGTGTCGGTAGGTTGAACTCCGGCCGGCAGGTGGCTCTGCGCCAGGACCGTTTGGGCCTGACCATAAATTTCCTGAGCCACAAAATTCCCGCGCCGCCCAACAGAAGCAAGCGCTTCATTGGTGAGAATCGAAAGATAGAGGGCGGAGATAGCTAGAACGACCACCAGCACCAGCAGGCCGATCAGTGCCGTCAGCTTAGCTTTGAGGCTCAGCCTCATATTCCTTCAACTTATTGTGGAGAGTCTTCAGGCTGATGCCCAGCATCTCAGCAGCGCGTGTCTTATTGTTGCTGGTAAAAGCCAGTGTCTCAAAAATCAGGCGGCGTTCCGCTTCGGCAACGCTCATTCCCGGCCGGAGATGAAGGTCATCACCCATCGCAGCCGTGGAAGCTTTTCCAAAGTCAGCCGGAAGGTCGCTGCTTCGCAGCACATCGCTCGTGCTTAAGACCATCATCCGTTCCAGTGTGTTGCGGAGCTCACGGATGTTGCCGGGCCACGAATGGCGACGGAAAGCTTCCAGAACGCTGCCATCCAAAGCTTTGACTGCCGTATGGTGTTTGCGATTCAGTTCTTCGATCAGCGACTGGGTCAAGGGTTCCAGATCACCCAGGTGGTCGCGCAACGGAGGCATGATAATCTGCACAACGTTAAGGCGGAAGTAAAGATCGTTCCGAAGCTCTCCCTTGGAAACAGCTTCAGCGGGGACCTTGTTGGTAGCGGCAAGCACCCGGACATCAACGGAGGTCTCGCTCTTGCTACCCAGACGTCGAAGTTTGGAGTCTTCAAGCACCCGCAACAGCTTGGCCTGTGTCTGCGCGGGCATCTCGCCAATTTCGTCCAGCAGCAGGGTGCCTCCGTCAGCGAGCTCAAAACACCCCATCCGACGCTCCACAGCTCCGGTAAAGGCGCCCTTCTCATGGCCGAAGATTTCGCTCTCCATCAGCGTTTCCGGAATCGCGGCGCAATTAACCGCCACAAACGGCTTGCCTTTTCTGGGGCTGAGCTCATGGATGGTCCGTGCGGCCAGCTCTTTGCCGGTTCCGCTTTCACCCGTAATCAGAACGCTTGCCCGCGAAGGCGCCACGGTGGCAATGACGGACATCACTTCCTGCATCTTCTTCGAGTGCCCTACCAGTTGCCCCAGGATGCCGGCCTCGCGCAGGCGCCTGTGTGCGATTTCAAGCTGCAGTTCGTTTTCGCGGCGTTCCAGGCAATTGCGGAGTTCAACCTGCAGGCGCTTCGGGTCGACGGGCTTTTCCAGAAAATTAAAAGCCCCCAGCTTGGTGGCTTCCACCGCTTCCTCAATGGTGCCCTGGGCGGTCAGCATTATAAACGTCACATCAGGACGCGATTCACGCATCTTCCGCAGGACGTCCATACCGCTCATTCCAGGCATGCGGAGGTCTGAAATGATAACGCTGGGATTGAACGCGTCAGCCTGGACAAGGGCTTTCGGGCCGTCGGCGGCGACGGCAGCGTCGTACCCCCACATCCTCAACAATTCAGCCAGGCCTTCCCTTTCGCTGGCATCATCGTCAACCACAAGGATCTTTTCTTCGCTTGGCACCCGACTCTCCTTCCAACCAATATAGTATAGATTACAGAATATGACCTTTGAAATTGGTGTCAGCCCGTGAGGTAACCGGCTCAAAAGTGCGTTTCCCTCCCGCCCATCGTTCGGTCGGTGTTGATCAGGAAGCCGCTCTGCGGGGAAATTCCTGTTTAAGGGAGGGGTGCGTGAGGAAGAGTCTCCAATTGGGATTTGTTTTGACTTTGCTTAAATATCCTTCTTATACTGGGCACGCTTTCCTGTCCAATGAGTTTCTGTCCAGGGTGCGTCAAGTATGGATGTTCACCTCCTGATTATTTCAAAAGATACGTCTCTTCGGGACATGTGTCTGGGCGTCGCAAAACAATTGGGCCTTGGGGTAAGCGCCACAGAAACGGTGTCCGGTGCCTCCGAAGCCCTCGGAAACGGCGGATTTGACATCATTCTGGCTGACGCGCGGATGGCGGGCCTGAATGCAATTGAGCTGATCAAGACCGCGCGGCGAACGTCGCCCGGTCCAGATGTTATCGTCTATGCAGACGACGCAAATGCCGGCCTTGCGCGCCACGCCGTCAGGCAAGGCGCGAATGACCATCTGATCGGACCCCTCGAAACAAATGACCTCAAACGCCTGCTTGACCGGTCGGTCCAGAAAAGGCGGATGTCTGCGGAAAACCGTCTTCTTCGCGAGCAGCTTGAAGCCCGGCAGGGCCTGGGAATGCTGATCGGCGCGTCCACCAGGATGCAGAAAGTCTACGAGACCATCCTGAAGGTCGCCGCCAAACGCCATCCTGTGCTGGTGCTGGGAGAAAGCGGGACCGGGAAGGAACTTGTCGCGCGCGCAATTCATACATTCGGTCCCTGGCGTGACCAGCCATTCGTTCCGGTGGATTGCGGCGCCTTGTCCTCTAACCTGATCGAAAGCGAGCTTTTTGGCCACGTCCGTGGAGCCTTCACGGGTGCCAGCCAGAACCGCCGGGGTCTGCTGGTGGACGGAGGGAAAGGGACGGTCTTTCTGGATGAAATTGCGGAACTGCCGGTGGAACTCCAGTCGAAACTGCTGCGGGCCATTCAGGAACGGGAGGTGCGCCCGGTCGGCAGCAATCAGCGGTTGCCGCTTGAGGCCCGCATCATTGCCGGAACCAATCAGCATCTGGATGGCGCCATCACTCGGGGGACTTTCCGGAAGGACCTGTTTTTTCGGCTCAATGTTGTTTCCATCAAGCTGCCTCCGCTCCGCGACCGCAAAAATGATATTCCTCCGCTGGTGCACCATTTCATTGACCGATACGCCGGTACTTCGGGTGGAATCAAGGACGTATCCTACGACGCCATGAGCCGGCTGATGAGTTATGATTGGCCCGGCAACGTTCGTGAACTGGAGAACTGCGTTCAGCGTGCGCTGGCGCTTGGGGCAGGACCCGAAATCCAATTGAGGGACCTTCCCTCGAACCTCGTTTACTCGATGCAGAACGAAAGCGGGAAGCGGCGTTTTTCCACTCTGCGCGAGATCGAACGGGACGCCATCCGGCAGGCGCTGGAAATGACGGGAGGCGACCGCCTTCGCGCCGCCAAGCTGTTGGGGATCGGCAAAACCACCGTCTATCGCAAAATCAAAGAGTACGACCTGGAAGATATCTCGGGTTCCCCGCACGCTTGAGAGTTTGCCCATCGCCCACCCGCAAAAAATCATTCGACAAATCAAGCTGCAAAATCGAAAATCCATCTGATGGCTACGATCGCTCTTGATGCTACTTATACTGTGGGTCCGCAGCCTTCCGGCGTGGCGATCTATTGCCGGAGGTTGATTGAATGTCTTGCCGAAATCGAATGTGAGCACCACTACCTGCTTTGTTACCGGCTCTCGAGGTTTAAATCGCGCCGGGAATTCCTTCGCTTCAATTCCACGCCGGGTTCCCGCGGTCCGCGCTTCTCCGTGCGCTATTACCAGGACCCCTGGACGTTCTGGTTGCCCTGGCAGGCGGATGTATTTCACAGCCTGGTGCAGCGGCCGCCGGCGTTCCGATTCAGAAAAGAGATCGTCACGGTGATCGACCTGTTCCCGGTGACCGGCAAGGACTATTCGACTTCGGATTTCCAGCAGAAGTTTTCCGCCCTGCTGATGGAGGCGGTGGAGCGGGCTGTGCGCATCATTACGCCCTCACAGTACACTACGGACCAGTTGCTGAAGTACACGAGCGTGCCCAAAGAAAAGATCCGCCTGGTTCCGCTCGGAGTTGACCTGCCCGCAACCTCGCTAAGCCCGGAACGCCGCGCCGCAGAGCGCGAGCGACTGGTGGGCAAAGGCAACGAGATGATCTTTACCGTGGGCGTCATCCAGACCAGAAAGAATACGATCAATGCTCTGAAGGCGCTCCGCCATTTGCCGGAGCGTTACCGGCTGGTGATCGCCGGCGGAGACGGGCACGGCAGCGAAGCCATCCACGACTTTATCCGGACCGAAGGGCTTGGCTCACGAGTGGTGTTGCTGGGCTATGCGCCGGCGGAGCAACTTCCCGTGCTCTACAAGGCCGCGAGTGTATTTCTTTTCCCGTCATTCGAGGAGGGGTTTGGTCTGCCGGTGCTGGAGGCTATGGCCTACGGGCTGCCGGTTGTGGCTTCACAAACGTCTTCTTTGCCGGAGGTGGGAGGCGATGCCGCACTCTATGTGGACCCGCACGGTCCCAGAGATATCGCCGAGAAGGTCATGTGCGCCGTAGAGGATGACGTCCGGAGGCGTGCCATGATTGAGCGTGGGCTTGCGCGCGCGAAGGAATTCACGTGGCGCCGCACCGCAGAAGGCAATCTGCAAGTCTATAATGAAGTCCTTGAGCTCTAACGCTGGTAGAATAACGGCCATGTTGTTGCCGGTCGCAATCCTTGCCCCTGGACGCAAAGCGGCGAGGCCTGCCCGAAGTCTCTAATAATACCGGCTTAAAGGATTTTTGAAGATGAAGAAAGCATTGATCACCGGAATTTCGGGACAGGACGGCAGTTACCTCGCCGAATATCTGCTAGAACTGGGCTATGAGGTTTGGGGGTTGATTCGCCGCGAACCTGAGACGCTACGCTGGCTGGAGCCCATCGTTCACCGCATCGAATTTGTCTATGGCGACATGCGCGACGCCGAGTCGCTTGCGGTGGCGTTCCAGAAGGCATGGCCCGATGAACTCTACAACCTGGCCGGCCAGGTGTTTGTTCCCACCAGTTGGGAGTGCTCGGCTGAGACACTGGACATCAATGCAGGAGGCCTCGCGCGCCTGCTGCAGATCGTCGAACGCCAGAAACCCGACACGCGCGTTTATCAAGCTTCAACTTCGGAAATGTTTGGAAACACCAGCGGCGCGCGGAATGAACAGACCCCGTTCCAGCCTATGTCGCCCTACGGGGTATCCAAAATGGCGGCGCACCGCCTGGCGGAAGTTTACCGGAACCGCGGGGTCTTCGTCGCAGGAGGTGTTCTGTTCAACCATGAATCTCCACGGCGCGGCCCGGAAATGGTGACCCGAAAAATCACCCGGGCGGCAGCTCGCTGGGCGCTGGGCGACCGGACAAAACTCAAACTGGGGAACCTGCACTCCCGGCGTGACTGGGGGTTTGCAGGCGATTACGTGAAGGCCATGCACGCCATGCTGCAGAACGGCTCGGCTAAAGATTACGTGATCGGCACGGGAACCTCACACAGCGTGGAGGACTTTCTGCGGCAGGTCCTGGTGGAACTCCATCGGATTACCGGTGGCGCCGACGTGCAGATCGGA
>JAJYJL010000400.1:769-7216 GCA_021789565.1 Acidobacteriota bacterium | reverse complement strand
CAAAACGTTACACTCAAATTGCATTTTTCACACGACCACCTCCGAGAGGATAAAATAGAAGCTTACTCAGCCGTTGACCGCTGCCCGGTAGGGGACAGAGTCAGGACCATGCCCAGGCCCACCGATCCGAATGGCACTCCAGAATCCCAGCTGCGTCTGCCACATGAAGTGCAGCAGTCTGAAGAGCAACGAGTATTTACGATGACAGGTGAGGCCGAACTGCGGGAGTGGGTCACAGAACTCTGGATTCGTTACCAGGGCTTGCTCCTGGAACTCGCCAATTACCACCTTCGCGACCGAGATCGCGCCCAAGAGGTAGTCCAAGAGACATGGGTCGATTTCATGAAGAGTCTCGACCGGTTTGAAGGGCGATGTGCACCAAAGACGTGGTTAGTACAGATCCTCAGGCGTTGCCTTAAGAAGGAGATGCGCAGGACGATTTTCAGGCGAGCTCGCGAGGCAGTGCTCGGAATCGGAGAGGCTCGGCGTTATGATGTTTTGGGTCAGCGCGGGGCCGGATCGGAAGTCTGGCGCGAGGACCCTGAGCAGGCATTACTCGTGCAGGAGCGGTTAGAATATACCTTGCGCGTGAGCCGCATTCTTCCCGAACGACAAGCGGAAGTTTGGATGTTGAGGGACGTCCTTGAGTGGACGTCGGAAGAAGTATCAACAGCGCTCTCGATCACTCAAGAAAACCAACGAATTCTGTTACACCGCGCCCGACAGCGGCTGAAAGTTGAGATTGAACGCCACTTCGGAAACGCTCCAAGAGGGTCTGGTGCATCGGACTGATCTTATGACCTGTAAAGAACTTGAAGGGCTTACGACCGACTATCTTGAAGAAGCCCTAAGCTCGGCCAAGCGGCAGGACTATGAAGCGCATCTTGAGAGATGCCCCACTTGCCAGAAGTATCTCAGAGAGATGCGGGCTCTGATCGGGGCCTCGCACAATCTGGGCGCAAAGCTGAGTGACGAATGGCGCACACAAGCTGCTCAAACCCAAGGGGAGTTCTTTGACAATTTACAGGCGCGGGTGCTAAGGAAACCAAGTGCCGCGAAGGAATGGTATCGGAAACTTGCTCCTGTCGCAGCCGTAGTGGTAATTGGCGTGATCATCGGCGGTGTATGGATTCATCAGCGGTCTGAAATTAAAACCCCGAGAAATCTCACGATTGACCTCAGCCAGTGGCTTCTCTTGCGTGGCCCGGAACAGCCCACCCATAAGCCGGTTCAGCTCGAGCGCGCGCCGCTGAATCTGACGATTCTTCTTCCTCTCGGCAACGAGCCGGGAGAATATCAAGTAGCTGTGCGACGCGGCGGAACAACGCTTGTTGAGGCAAAAGCGGAGGGGAAGTTCGAAAATCACATCACGACACTTCACCTGCGGTTGGACTGCAGCAACCTGAAAGCTGGCGACTATTCCTTAGCTATCCGAAAAACCGGCTGGGAGTGGCGGGAATTTCCCGCAGTCGTTCCGTAAGTTGTGAAGAAAAGAGTTCAGGATTGTTCGGCCTTATTTTTGGCATAGTTCGGTCACGATAGGAATCGGGAAACGAGGGTCAAAGCCATGAAGTGCAAAGAGGCTGTCGAACGAATCACGGACTACTTTGAGGGCGTTCTTCCGTCATCTGAAGCCCAGGAAATCCAGGCGCATCTCGCAACCTGCGACAACTGCCGCACGTATTTCGAACACTCGGTGCAAATGACCGCCGCGCTGGGCAAACTGCCGAAACCATCGCCGTTGTCCGCGAAAGCAAGAGAAGAACTGCTAGCGACATATCGAAAGCAACAGTCCCGAAAGTGAAGATTCACGTTTACTCGACCTCACGCAATTGCTGGGGCAACCGTAGAAGGAGTCGTTGCAATCGTCGGCGGCTCCTGGTCTGGATTAGTGTGGTCTGAAAGACGGCCAGTATATTTTGCACATCCGCAAGGATAATTGGGACTGGCAGGAATTTCCGGCGATTGTGCCCTGACCCGTGAAGGTTACGGATCCGGGTCGGTCGCGCCTTAATTTTGACAAAGTCCGTTAACGCGACGGCTTAGCATTAACGTGTCTTCGTCGAGCGCAACGCCGAAATCTTGAGGAAAACAATCATTCGTAACGTAAGGCCACCATCGGGTCCACCTTCGCCGCGCGGCGGGCGGGGATGTAACAAGCGACCAGCGCAACGGCAATCAAAATCAGCGAAACGGCGATGAATGTCAGCGGGTCAGTGGGCTTGACGCCATAGAGCAGGCCCGACAGGAAGTGCGTGAGACCGAGTGCGCCGACGATCCCGATGCCAACGCCGATGAGCGCCAGTTTCATTCCCTGCCCAACGATCATCTTCAGCACATCGCTTTTCTGTGCGCCGAGCGCCATGCGGATGCCAATTTCGTTTGTGCGTTGAGCAACGGCATATGCGAGGACACCATAAACTCCGATAGCTGCCAGGAATAGTGCCAAACCCGCAAGGGCGGCAACCAGAATTGTATTGAACCGAGGACCGGCATGCGAAGATCGGATCACATGAGTCATTGTCTGAATGTTCGCCACGGCCAAGTCGGAGTCGAGCGAATGGACTTGAGCGACAATAGCAGAGGTCAACGAAGCCGGCTCAGTCCGGGTGCGCACCGCAAGGTTCATTGCGTGCCACTCACCAAACGGGTCATTTTCGAGGAAGGGCCCCGGCAGTTGCCTGTACGGCCGATAGACATGGGGAGCCAACGGTTGGCTCAATGGCCCCTGGCTCACATTGCCCACAATGCCTATGATCGTTTGCCACGGTGCTTTCACGCCCCATCGGATGTGCTTCCCAATGGCGCTCTGTTGCGGCCAAAACTTGCGAGCCATGGAGAGACTCACGATAGCAACCGGCTGAGATCCGAGGCGATCCTCCGAAGTGAACCACCGCCCCCGCAAAAGGGGTATGCTCATCGTCCGAAAATAATCTCCGAGCACCCAGGATTGGACTATCGCCTGGGGAGGAGTGTTTGCCTCGCCATTACCGACACCTTCGATGGTGATTGAGACGCCTCCTTTGCTGCGGAGGGGCAAATCGCTTGAAAGCGCCGCCGCCTCGACACCGGGCAAACTCGAAACCCGGTCAAGCAATCCCTTGTAGAAACCCGTTACCTGAGACGCCTGGGAATAGGCTTGGCGGGGAAGAGGAATATTGGCGGTAAGCACGTGGTCGGGCCGGAAGCCTGGACTGGTTTCGAGGAGCTTGCCGAAGCTACGGATCAGGATTCCCGCACCGACGACCAAAATCAACGCCAGAACATATTCAGATACCACGAAAAATCCCTGAACACGATGTAAACCCCCAGCCGTTCCGCCACGGCCGCCTTTCCTCAAACCCCCTTGAACCGACCCGGCCGATACGAGGAATGCCGGAGCCATCCCGAAGAGAAGTGCAGCTACAACGGACATGACAAATGTGAACGCCAGCACTCCCCCATCCAGTGGAACGTGGCGCGGCAAAGGAATGCTCGGTGGAACGAGAGCCAGGACGAGATTTCGACCGTAGAATGCAAGAATCAAACCGACCGCCCCGCCGCCGACCCCCAGCACGATGCTCTCGGTTACCATCTGGCGCATCAACCGAAACTTCGTGGCCCCGAGCGTAGCCCGGACGGCAATCTTCCTCTGTCGCGCGGCGGCTCGCGATACGAGCAGGGTCGAGATATTCGCACAAGCGATCATTAAGACAAAGCCCACTGCACCCATTAAAACGAGCAGTAATGCGCGCACTGGGCCGACTGCTTCGTCCTGCAACGGACCGGCTGTAATATTGAGTTGTCCTTGGCGAACCCAGCCTGCGATGGCAGGGGGATATCTCTCCACCAGAACCTTTGAGAGGGAGTCGGCTTCGCTTCGAGCCCGACCCAAAGTCACACCGGGTTGCAGGCGCCCGATCACGCTAAAGACGTACAACCCACCCCAACCGCTTAATTCTCTGGGCGTAAACGCAATCGGCACCCAGAGGGCGGCCGCGGAGTTATTATCCTGCAACCCGCGTAGCGGGAACTCGAAATCCTGCGGCATCACACCAATGACAGTGTAAGGCTGGCGGTCGATTTGGATAGTCCGGCCGACAATGCCTGGCTCGCCCCCGTAGCGATGCTCCCAAAATGCGTAGCTGAGAATCACGAGTTTGTCTCCTGGCGTGTCCTCTTGCGGAGTGAACGTCCTGCCCAGCTTTGGTCCCACTCCGAGCATTGGAAACAATGACGCAGAAATTCGCGCAGCCACAACGCGTTCTGGCTCGCCTTGGCCGGAAATATCTACGTGTTCATCATGAAATGCGGCTATTGCACTGAAGGACTTCTGGTTCCGCTCAAACACGGCGAAATCCGGTGGCGAAAAACCCATCTTCGGGAAGCCTTCCTTTGGGACTCCCTCATGGAGCACTATAAGACGCGAAGGATTTCTGAAGGGCAATGGCTGCAGGAGTACGGCATTCACAACGCTGAAAATAGCCGTGTTCGCGCCGATGCCGAGGGCGAGCGTGAGAATGGCAACAATCGTGAAGCCGGGATTGCGCCGCAACTGCCGCAGGCCGTAGCGGACATCTTGAAGAAAGGTTTCAAGCCAATTCCATCCCCACATTTCTTGGCTCCTCTCTCGAAGTGCGAGGTCATTTCCGAATCGCCGGCTGACCGCGTAATGGGCTTCCTGCGACGGCATGCCTTCTGCGATTTTCTCCCGCTCGCGCAGTTCTCGATGCAGGCGCATCTCTTCTTCAAGATCGACATGGAATCGCCTACGGCGAAAGAGCATCAAGAGTCTTCGGGCCAATTCTTCTAACAAACTCATTGCGGGCACACCTCATGCGGTCTGAATTGCCCGAGTGATGGCTTGCACAACCCGATTGAACTGCGACACTTCAACCTCTAGCTGCTTCCGGCCGAGCGGCGTGAGTCGGTAATACCGCGCCCGGCGATTCCCGGCTGTCACGCCCCATTTCGCCTTCACCCAGCCCTTGACCAGCATCCGCTGCAGAGCGGGATAGAGCGAGCCTTCTTCAACCTGCAGAACGTCGTCGGACACTTGCTCAATCCAGCGGGCGATTTCATAGCCATGCAACTCGCCGCCACGCGCCAGGGCTTTGAGGATCAGCAAGTAGAGCGTGCCAGGGGGGATTTCGTCCTGATGCATTCCAAAGCCTCCGTCACATAGTTAGACTATGTAACCAGCCAGAGGTTAGCACCTTCAGGGGCAATTTTCAATTGCTATCTGTCCATTAAGGTTTCGGCTTGACTCTGGGGGCTTCCAGTGCGCGAAGCGTCACAATCCGCCCGCACTTCGGACACACCAAGTTTTGGCCGCTTGAGGAAACAAGCAGGTCGCCCTTGCCGCACTGCGGGCATTTGTCACCCGCTTGGCTCGTCTTTGGCATGGCAACACGATTATACGCCGACCAAACGACCATCAGACGCTACGTTTTAGGGACGTCCGAGATGGAGAGGAAGTCAGTCTTTCGAGCCGCAATTGCTACCACTCAGAGGGGCGTCGGGTGATACTGGCCGTTTCTGGCGGACAGATCCGATGCCTTCTAAAATGACCGAGCCACTTCCAGCGCTTTTCCCATCTGCAGATCTTGGCCGGCTTTGAGGGAGTCGTAGGTCTGCTTTACTTCTACGTCAGGCTGTATGCCCTTGCCTTCGAGCAGTGTGCCTTGCCAGGTATAAAAGGCGCCGACAGGCAATCCGAGAACGTACCCGTGGCCGACTTTATAGGCGCTGCCGCTCATCA
Source organism: Acidobacteriota bacterium (assembly GCA_021789565.1). Next base: position 1,476 of record JAJYJL010000400.1, on the reverse strand, counting down.
AGCGGCCCGCTGTCTTCGTTCCGACAATTGTTGCCAATTTGTTTTCAGCTGCAAACCCGGCCACAATTTCTGCCGCACTCGCTGAGTGATGATTTACGAGCATCACCACACGTCCGTGGAAAGCTTGAGGCCCAAGCCCTTCTGTGACGACCGCAACCGATCCCCCGACTCGCGCAAAGCGCACCGCGAGCAATAGGAGCGCAAGCTTCGAATCCGGTATTCGTCCAAAGCGTGGAAGCGATTCTTTGTTGTATCCCTTTTCAGCTCTCGTGCGGGATAGGCTATACCCCACCGGTTTCTTATCGGGGGTAAGGTAACTCATCAGCCGCAAGCCGCCAATGCCGCCGCCGGTGTTTCCCCGCATGTCCACAATCAGACGGTCGCATTTCAGCTCCCGAATCGCGCGATCAATGTCGCGAGCGAAATCTATCCCCACGATTCCAGGAAACATCGTCACCCGAAGCAAGCCGATTCCGTCGTCCAGCTTCCAGAAGACGACAGCTTGTGGGGGAGTGACAGGGTGCTTCTTCATTTTCGGCGATGGGACATCCAAAGTCACAGACGCTTCTTTACCATTGTGCTTGAGGACAGAAATCTGTGTCGTCTGGCCCATCTTGAAAACCGGCTGCTTTGGAGGGTGTACTTCTTCCTCACCCACGCTGAGCAGAAGGTCGCCGGGCTCCAATCCGGCCGTGCTGAATCCCTTG
>JAJYJL010000400.1:0-759 GCA_021789565.1 Acidobacteriota bacterium | reverse complement strand
GAATATCCAGAAACATCCAACGTTCACTGCCAGAAACCTCGCATTTATCGAATGTGGCATTGATCGAGAGGCGGGCTGGGATGCTTCTCGCACTCTGGTGGAAGAATCCGGTGTGGCTCGTCTTTAGTTGTGTGACCATCTCTTGCATTTCGCGTTCGAATTGTTCTGGCCGTTCACTGTCAAGTACGCGAGCGCGCCTTTCTTCGACGACGGCGTGCCAATCCACGCCGTTGAGGTCCGGCTTGAAATGTTTCTTGTCTACCAGGGCGACTACCTTTTGCAGTATCTTTTCGCGTTCGGGGCGAGTGAGGTTCATGGGATGGTTACCGGCGACGATCCTTCTCCTTCCAAAATGAATCCTGCCCAATAAAAAGGCGGCGCATCGCCGCCGTATTCGTGGATGAGGTCCAGTTTCGCTTGTTGCAGGGCAACGTCCTTGTCCTCGTGCGCCGCCAGATGTTGATAGAACTGTCGCATCAGCGCTTCAGTGTAGGCGTCATCGCTCTCCCACAAGCTGGCAACCACGGATTTCGCTCCGGCGAACAGGAAAGCGTCGGCCAGATCGGTGACGCCTTCCTCACCCTCGATCCTGCCCACCCCAGTATCGCACGCCGAAAGCGTCACTAGGTCAGCGTTCAGAGAGAAACCGGTAATCTGCCATTCCTGAAGCAATCCGTCCTGGCTGGAGCGTGAATTCCGCCCCAGCACCAGCGCGGCTCGGAGCGGGAATTGTGTGCTCGGAATCGAATGAACTGCAAG
>JAJYJL010000399.1 GCA_021789565.1 Acidobacteriota bacterium | reverse complement strand
CAGAGGAGGTTCTGAATGTGCGATCACCGCTCGCAGCCCCAGAACACCTTTGTCATTCGCTTTTGGTTAGAACCCGCCGCGGAGGCGCCTTCCGTGACCGGGGAGGACGGCCCACCGGCAGCGCCCCGCTGGCACGCCCGCATCCAGCACTTGCAGAGCGACACGGCATCCTACATCGCCGACGAGCGTCAGCTCCTTGCCTTCATCAAGCGTTATGTCGCACAGTTCGAATCCCCGGAGGGCGAGCCGTCGCCGGAAGAGGAAGAAAAGTAATGTTGCGGGATGAACAAGCCCTCAGCCGAGCAACCCTTTTCAAAGGAGCCTTCCATGAAGACGAGAACGCGAATCGTACAGACCGGCCTTATCTTTGGCTTGCTCGCGTTCACCATCGCACTCACCCGTGCCGGCACGGCAGCGGCAACAGTCCCGGACGCCAGTTCAAACCCTGCGTCAACAGGCGCTTCCCTCGCCACCTTTCTCGCTCCCGATGGGACGCTTGCTCTGCCCCCTGGCTTTAGCGGCTCGCTGGATGCGCGCGGGTGGTCGCTCGTCAGTGGAGAGAACGAGCCACCGCGGTTTGCATCGCTGGGCCCCGCAGAAGAGCGCGGGGCGGGTGACGCGGGATCCGAAAATCCGCGGGTTTCCGGCGATGAGAAATGGACGGCTGGCTTTGGCCCCACCGGCGTGAACGGAGCAGTGCATGCTCTGGTCGCGGGCGAAAACGGGGATGTCTTTATTGGCGGCGAATTCTACGCGGCTGGAAGCGTGGCGGCCGCGAGGATTGCCAAGTGGGATGGGACGAACTGGTCCGCGCTGGGCGGCGGATTTGATAATACCGTCTACGGGCTGGCCTACGATCCCGTTAACCACCGGCTCTACGCCGGAGGCACCTTCCGCCATGTTTGCGATACCCCTGACTGCGCATCCACCCCAACGCCAGTCAATTATATCGCCATGTGGTCCGCGGGAGCCTGGCATCCCCTCGGCGACCCCGCCACCGGCGTGAATGGAGTTAATGGCCCAGTTGTTGCACTCGCACTGGACGAGGATCAAGACCTCTATGTCGGCGGCAACTTTGGTGGCTATTGCACCAACTCCGATTGCAGCACAAAGGCGCTCACTTACTATGTTGCCAAGTGGACATGGACACTCGGCGGGCAATGGTCGGCACTCGGCTCCGGCAGCAACATTGGCGTGAACGGATATGTCTGCGCACTCGCTTGGTCGGGCACCGGCTCCAAGGGCACCCTCTATGTGGGAGGATGGTTCAGCGCCGCCAATGCTGCAGCGACCGTCCCGTTCCCCGCGAATAACGTTGCTGCCTACACGCGGTCCACGAACTCGTGGTCGGCGCTTACCTGGAACGGGATGAACGGTGTGGATTATGCTGTTTTTGCGCTTGCGCTCGATTCCAAGAATTCGTGGCTTTATATTGGCGGCGCCTTTACATACATCTGCGGGAACGATGCCTGCAACACAAGTGGCCCCCATGTAAACCGCATTGCCCGGTGGGACACCGGGTCCTCGGGATGGAGTCTCGCACAAATGGGATCGCCGGGTTGGTATGGTTTGAACGGCACCGTCAACGCTCTCGCAGTGGACGCGAATCAGAATTTGTTCGTCGGTGGTGATTTTACGGCCTTCAACTCTATCAACCATGGCGGTTCCCCCGTCAGCCATGTTGCACAGTGGAACGGGAGCTGGTCCGCGCTCGGCGGCGGTATCCAGAGCGCCAACAGCATCGAAACCGTCTGGGCCCTGCTTGCGAGCGGCACCGGCCTGATTGCGGGTGGCAATTTCCAGTTTGCCGAAGGCAGGGTGACCACCGGAATCGCACGTTGGGATGGCGCGAGGTGGGCCTCGCTTTACGCGGGCAACGGGGCGGGCCCGACTGTTGCCAAGGCGGTCGCCGCAGACGGAAAGGGGAATGTCTACGTCGGCGGAGATTTTCTCACGGCTGGGGGTATTCGTGTGAACCATATCGCGCAATGGGACGGCACTCACTGGTCCGCCTTGGGCAATGGATTGTCGGGTTATACAGTGAACGCGCTCGCCATCGACGAGGCGGGCAATCTCTATGCGGGCGGGGACTTTCAGAATGTCTGTGCTGATCCAAATTGCGCACCCGGCACCCAGGTCCGAAGCGTGGCGCGATGGGATCCAGCCTCTCACAACTGGTTTGCGGTCAGCTATGGAATTGTGGGCTGGGCATACGCACTCGTGCTGGACCGGGATGGGAACCTCTACGCGGGGGGTTGGCTAGGCCCCATCTGCAAAAATGTGGACTGCAGCAACTACGCCCTTATGCACAATCTCGCCCGCTGGGACCGGGCCACCGGACTCTGGTCGTCAGTCAGCTTCGGCGTGCAAGGAGAGGTGAATTCTCTCGCGGTGGACAATTCCAACAATCTCTACATTGCCTTCCAAGGGACGGATGTCTGCGCCGACGCCGCCTGCTCGCAGGGTCTAACTGTCAACCACATTGCAGGATGGGACGGGAAGAACTGGTTCAAGCTGGGGCAGGGTCTCACCGGCGACGTCAACTCTCTTGTAGTAGACAGCAGCAATAACCTCTACGCCGGCGGCGCGTTCTGGACCATTTGCGCGGACGAAACCTGCAGTCAGTCGATCAAAGTGAACTGTATCGCCCGATGGAACGGATCGACTTGGTCCAAGGTGGGTCAAGGACTGGACAACTGGGTCTACAGCCTCGCCATAGATGAAAGCAACAATATCTTTGCCGGAGGAGTCTTCCAGAACGTTTGCACAAACGAGGCATGCTCGTCCAAGACCCCAGCCCGATACATCGCCAAATGGAACAAGAGCGTCTGGTCAGCCCTTGGCAGCGGCATTGGACCACGGCCCGCGTCCGTCGCGCCCGTCGCCTCTCTAGCCTGGCGATATGGAAAGGTATCCGTAGGCGGGCACTTTTCGACGGGGGGGAACAAGGTTTCAGCCAACTTTGCCCAGTATCTGGACAACAACCCTCCCACTCTCTCAAACATCGCCAAGACCGGTCGATTAAACACGCTCCTCCACTATTCTACCACCGACTTTACTTCCGCCCTCTCCGATGCCGAATCCGAGCCCCTCGCCAAGATCCAAGTCCTCTCTCTCCCTGCAAACGGCACATTGACCCTTGGTGGAACTGCTGTGACTGTGAGTCAGGAAATTCCTGAGGGCAGCCTCGCCAACCTCGCGTTCGCGCCGAAGAGTGGCTGGACGGGAACCACGAGCTTTGGTTGGAATGGGCACGACGGGAATTCGTATGCACTCTCAAGCGCGAATGTGAACATCAGCGTCCAGAACCCGGTAGTCAACACTCCCAAGCTCTATTTGCCGCTCCTGCGCCGCTAGCGGCACCTACAAGCTCTATCTCCCGCTGATTCGGAGATAACCCTAGCACGACAGATTTTAATGCCAAAAGGAGGCACCATGTTCACGCGCAGAACGGTTCTGGTCATCGCGTTCGTCATCGCCTTGCTGCTGGTGGCAGGCATCGGCACCGGGTCGGGTGCCATCGCGCACGGTCTCGTTTCGACACAGCCGGGACTCACCATTCCCTATCCCGGCCATCTCGCCAATGCCTCCGGGCAACCGGTCGCGGACGGCTCATACAGCTTTGTCTTTGAGCTCTACGATGCCGAGAACGGCGGGACGCGACTGTGGTCCGAGACCCAGCAAAATGTGTTGGTGAAAGGAGGCGCCTTTGCCGTCACGCTAGGGGCCTTCAATTCCGTGCCGGCAGGACAGCCGGAGGAAGGGAAAAGGTGGTTATCGGTAGCCGTGCGCGGGCCGGGGGAGACGGGCTATACCCCGCTCACGCCCCGCCAGCCCCTGGGCGTTGGCGCCTGTGGCGTCTTTCCCTCCGCGCCAAGCGCCGCCGCCTGCCCCCACGACCATCTTGGCGAGGTGTGGAACGCAAACATCGGATGGTCTGGCGCCGGCCTCCGAATTAACAACAGCAGTAACGGCCCCAGCTTTTGGGGGATGAACAGCGGAGGCGGCAATGGCGTGCGCGGGGATGGCGCTGGAACCAGCATCGGAGTCTACGGACAGGGTCAGCAGGGTCCAGGCGCCGTGGGCAGGAGCGCCGACGGGCACGGCGTAGAGGGCTACTCCACGAACAAAACTGCAGTATATGGCGTTTCTGACAAGGCCACCGGCGTGTACGGCAAGGGTGGACCGAGTGCCTCAGGCGTATTCGGTGCGAGCGGCTCTAGCAGCGGTCTCGCGCTCTATGGCTACGGTGACATGAGGGTCGAGGGAAACATCTACGTAGCGGGGAACATCTCTGCGGGTGGCAGCAAAGTCGGGTACGTCGTCGACGTGGCCCAGAATGATGACAGCTTCGCCTTGGAGCTTGGCGATCTCGTTGTGATCAGTGGCGCAGGGCCGGCCGTGCTTGGTGAAATTCCCGTCGTCAAGGTACGGCGCGCCCAAGTCACAGAATCTGCCAGTGTGGTCGGCATTGTGGATCAGCATTATACGCCGGGAACAAAGGAGATAATTCGGGAACCGAAAGACATGGAGGACCTGGGGATAGTGAAAAGTACCACTGACAATACGGCCATACCTCCACAGCAATACCTAACCGTGGCTACCCATGGCTCTTTCAAGGCGATCAAGGTGGATGCGTCCTTTGGAGCGATTTCACCTGGTGACCTGCTCGTGGCCTCGTCCAATCCCGGCTACGCCATGAAGGCGATCTCTCCCAAACCCGGCACCATCATCGGCAAGTCTCTGGGCGCTCTCGCATCCGGCACGGGCGTCATTCCCGTGATGGTCACACTGCAGTAGGAGGCGCAAGATGAAAACGCGAATTGCACTCCTCCTCGCGCTCATTGGCCTCCTGCTAGTGAGCGGCGTGGCCGTCGCCCAATCCACGGGACACGGCGTCCCGGCTTGGACCGGCGTACCAAGCCCGGACACGGCTGAGGGCTATCAACTGGATGGCCCCACCTGGCAAGTGAGAGGCGCGGCGAGTGGCGGCGGTTATTCGTTGCAGTCGGGCGCATCGCCCGCTCTCACCGGGAGCGGCTGCTGCTGCATGTATACACCGCTCCTCGTCAGGTGAGGGACCACGTCATCTGACGTAACGGCGAAAAAGCACGCCATCATCAGAAAGCGCACACGCGTCTCTATGACGGTCACCGCAACCACGGGCTAGGCGCGGCCATTCGCAACTGCCGGAATGGCTGCGCCCAGCCCAGGTGAGCGTAATGTTCCATTAACGGGAACTGAGGAGGCAGCCTGAAGGGGAAACACACAAAACGCCTCGCCAAATCCTGGACATTGATCTTGCCTCTCGTCGTGCGCTGAGCACGCGCAGCACTGCATCGATGACGCGCTTCTTGCCTGGTCTTCTGCTTGAAGGAGATTGTCCATGATGAACAAGCACCTTGCTCCAAAGCGTATGTGCCGTATTGTCGCGTTCGGCGTCCTCACTCTTTTGTTCTGGCTCGCCTCCGGCTCCCTTGTCACGCACGTCTCTGCCGCCGGCCCTTACCTGTACGTCTTGAACTATGGCTCGGACTCGTTGGTACGCTCCAACCTCGACGGCGCAAGCCCGGTTGAGCTGACCGGCCTGGCAGGCCAGCTTGGCTTGCCGTCAGGGATGGCGCTAGACCTCAAGCATGGGCGCATGTACATCGTAAATGTATCGGGCAAGAATGTCGTGAGGGCCAACCTCGACGGTTCCAGTCCCACCGTCCTGGGCCTCGGAGGATTGCTCGTCAGCACCAACGGACCCATGGGTATTGCGTTGGACCTGGCGAACGGCAAAATGTATGTCGCGAACTATGGCAAGAATAGCGTTGTCAAGGCCAACCTGGACGGAAGCGGAGCCAGCGAGATGAGTGTGGGAAACAAGCTCAGCTTTCCCTGGGGTATAGCGCTAGATACCACGCGGAATTACATGTTTATCTCAAACGCGGGGGCGGATCAGATCATACGCGCCGACCTGGACGGGGGAAATGCTATCGTCCTGCCACTGACCGTCTCACTCGATGGGCCTACAGGCCTGGCAGTGGATCCTGCATACGGCAAGCTCTATGTCGTGAATCGCTGGAGCGGGACCGTCGTCACGGCGAACCTGGACGGGAGCGGCGCTGCTGACCTGGGGAATCTAGGTGGCCTAACTCAGCCGACGGCGATTGCCTTGGACCGGCCGAATAGCAGGATGTATGTGGCGGACAATGGGGGAAGCAAAGTGTTTCGCGCGAATCTGAACGGAACAAGCGCCGAAGAGTTGGTGGGACTTACCGGCAAGCTCTTCCTCCCGAACGATCTAGCCCTGGACGCGCTGCCCGACCTGATGGCGTGGGCGCATAACACTGTTCCGGACGGCGTCCCCCTCGGCAGCGGCTTTGACTGGGGGTTCGGGGTAGACAATTGGGGCAGTGCTGCTGCAGTCTTTGACGACGGTGAGGTGATCTTTCGCAACTATCTTCCGGCCGGGCCCACTTATAAGGTGGCCTACCAGAGTGCGGGCCACGTGACGAACGCGGCCAATATTACGTGTTCCATCGCCTCGAATGTGCTCACTTGCTCCGCCGCGGGTGCCGGAGTCTCTTTCGCACCCGCCTGGAGCAACCTGTTTGTCGATGTTGCCGTGATGCCCAACGCCGTGGGGAGCCTCACCAGCCCGAGCGGGGGTATTTGTGCTGCCGATCCCAATGGGGCCGTGCCGGAATCCTCAAAGAGCAACAATGCTTGCAGCGATACTGTAACCGTAAGGAGCGCAATGACGGTCGAGCGCCCGAGAATGTATGTGACCGACTATGCGCTGAATACCATCGGTCGAGCGAAGCTGGATGGGACGGAGGGGACCGGCCTCGGAAATCCGGGCGCGCTCTTGCGCAATCCGAACGGGATTGCGATCGACCCGGAGGGCGGTTACCTCTATGTTGCCAGCACGGAGGGCAGCAGCATCGTCCGAGCGGACCTGAACGGTACCGGGGGAACGGACCTGGGCAATTTCAACGGTCTCCTCGATCACCCGTTTGCAGTCGCGCTCGACGTTGCCGGCGGGAAAATGTACGTAACCAGTTCTTACACGGGGCAGGTTGTCCGCGCCAACCTGGACGGGACTGGAGGAGCCGTCCTCGCCGACATTGCCGCCGCGGTCAACTACCCCACCGGCCTCGCCCTTGACTTGGGGCGCCGCGCGGTCTATGTCGTCGGGCAGTTTTCGAACAGCGTCGTGGGGTTTGACATAGA
>JAJYJL010000398.1 GCA_021789565.1 Acidobacteriota bacterium | reverse complement strand
TGCGCCACGACGGCATTCGCGTCAGTTACATCATGCCGGGCAGCGTGGACACGGATTTCGGCGCGTCGCCGGGAAGTAAATCGAGGGCATCCTGGAAGCTGACGGGCGAAGACATCGCCAAGGCCGTGGTGGACCTTTACAAGTTTCCGAAGACGGCGCTTGCCAGCCGTATTGAGATGCGGCCGTCACGGCCGCCGAAAAAATAGCTCGGGGGATCATGCCAATGAAGCAACAGCACGCCAAAATCGTTTGGGCCATCGCTGCGGTGACGATAGCCGCAACAGCGGTTGTCTATTCAGAAACCGCGCGACCGCCGCAGCTTCCCCAGGTAAGACTTGTGCGAACGCCCGAGAGCGGCATCCAGCCGCAGACAGTGGTCGATCGGCGCGGCGTGCTGCACATGATCTACTTTACGGGCGATGCCGCAGCGGGCAACATCGAATACGTCCAGCGGGCGCCCGGCGCAAAGGAATTTTCAAAACCCATTCGAGTGAACAGCCAGCCGGGGAGCGCTCTGGCGGTGGGCACTGTGCGCGGCCCGCAAATGGCGGCCGGCGCAGACGGCCAGGTAAACGTAGTGTGGTTCGGGTCGGAAAAGGCAACTCCGCGCGGCCCTGCCGGCTCCACTCCGCTGCTCTTCTCGCGCCTCAACGCTTCGGGCACGGCCTTCACGCCGCAGCGCAATCTGGTTGAGTACGCCAAGGGGCTTGACGGTGGGCTTTCCGTTGCTGCCGATCAGAAGGGCGACGTCTACGTGGTGTGGCACGCCACGGGCAAGGCCCCCGGCGAAGCCAACCGGCGGGTTTACCTGGCGCGTTCCACCAACAGCGGCCGCACGTTCTCGCGCGAAGTTCCTGTTTCGCCCGCTGAGCTCGGAGCCTGCGGCTGCTGTGGCATGCGCGCCTTTGTTGACGGCCGTGGCGCGCTGTTTGTCTTGTATCGCGCCGCCGCGGAAGCCATCCATCGCAACATGACGCTGCTGGTTTCAACGGACCGCGGCCACACTTTTCGCGCCAGTGAAGTCTCAGCTTGGCAGCTGAACGCCTGCCCGATGAGCACGGCTTATCTCAGCGAAGGTGACCGGCAGGTGCTGGCCGCCTGGGAAAAAGCCGGCGAGGTTTACTTCGACACGGTCAACCGGCAGACATTCAAACTCTCATCTTCATTCGCCGCGCCCGGCCACGGCAATGACCGGAAGCATCCCGCCGTGGCCGCCAATTCGCACGGTGACGTTCTGCTGGCCTGGACGGAAGGCACCGGCTGGAAGCAGGGCGGCTCACTCGCGTGGCAACTCTTTGACAAGTCAGGCCAGCCGCTTGGCTCCGTTGGTCATGCTCCCGGCGTTCCCGTCTGGGGCATGCCCAGCGTTTACACCGGCCCCGACGGCAATTTCACGATTATTTATTGAATCCTGAGTGTTTGGGTTGCGTCCCTGTCTGTTGTTCACAAGGCGAGCAACATCCAGCACCGCTGGAGCTACTGGTTCATCCGCGCGTCCATCTTATCCGCTGCTGCTTCGCGATGTACTTCCGGTAAAACACTTGTTATATTGGTTCTTCTTCAGGCGGGATAATTGCCATGCGGGGCTTTACACTTCGGGGCGCAATGTCACACCAGGACTGTTGGTTGTCAACTCATCACAAGGGGAGAACCAACGTGCCACTGATACGGGTTTCAGGGATTCGTCCGGTGATTTTCGCATTTTTTCTTTCGGGGGCGCTGTTCTTTTCAGCGTGCGCAAAGCGTCCGGCGCAGGTCGCCGAGCTTGTGGCGCCGGCGGGTAACCGCCCCGCTGAAATCGTGCCGCGTGGCGAGACGGTGCTGCCCAACGGCCGGCTGGTGACGCCGCAGGGCGTGCAGGTGAAAGTTGAACCGCATCCTTACGGGCTGGCGCTTTCTCCCGACGGCAAGACACTGGTGACATCCAACAGCGGCACGTGGCCGTTTTCGGTCTCTATCATTTCTGATCTATCCAGTAATAATCCTAGCGTCGATCAGATTCCGCCGGGATACCCGCCGCGCGGTTCGGCGCCTGATCCCAAGAGCGTTTATCTCGGTGTGGCCATCGCGCCGGACAATCAGACGTTCTATCTTTCCGAGGGCAACAACGGCAAGATCGGCATTTTCGATCTGAAAACGCGGCGTGACCTGCGCTCACTCAGCCTGGACGATCGCTACCAGGGGAAAACCTATCGGAACAGTCTGCCTGGCGACATGAAACTTTCGCCCGACGGCAAGGACCTTTACGCGCTGGACCTGGCGCATTTCCGCATGGTGGTTTTTGACACGCATTCGCGCCGCATGATCGCGAGCGTGCCCGTGGGGCGGCTGCCGTTTGGCCTGGCGCTTTCGCCCGACGGCAAGACGGCTTACGTGACCAACGTCGGCATGTTCCGCTATTCGCTGGTACCTGGTTACAACCCGAAGGACGCGCTGCACACCGGGCTCGATTTTCCGCCATTCGGTTTTCCGTCAAAAGAAGCCAAGAACGGCACGGTTGTGGAGGGCAAGAAGATTCCTGGGCTCGGCAGCCCGAACGTTCCGCAATCAAATTCTGTCTATGTGCTCGACGTTGCAAATCCCGCCCATCCTGCAGTGAAGGCTATGACGCGAACCGGCATTCCTACCGGGCCGAAGTCCGTGGGCGGATCGAGCCCCGGAGCGGTGGTGGCAGGCGCGAACAAAGTGTATGTGAGCAATTCCGCGCAGGACAGCATCAGCATTCTGGACGCGCACACCGGCATGGAAGAAAAGACGCTGCTGCTCCAGCCTGCAAAGAGCGTTGCGGGCCTGCGTGGCCTGCTACCGTTCGGGCTGGCGCTCAGTCCGGACGGCAAGAGCCTCTATGTAGCCTGCGCGGGAATCAACGCGCTGGCGGTGATTGATACGCAGCAGGAAAAAGTTCTGGGTTACGTCCCGACGGGATGGTTTCCGGCCCGCGTGATTGTGAGTCCGGACGGAAAAACGCTTTACGTGGACAACGCCAAGGGCTACGGTGCAGGGCCGAACGGCGGGCCGAATTTCCACCAAGGCCCTGCCGGCGATTACATCGGCGACATCACTCGGGGCGTGATTTCGATTATGCCGGCGCCACAAACGGGCAAGCTCGCCGAATTGACCGAGCAGGTGCTTCGCAACAATGGGTTCATTCCACAGGAAGAGCCGGCGCGGGCCGCGGATTTTCCCGTTCCGCCGCCCGGTCAGCCGAGCGAGAAGATAAAATACGTGGTTTTTATCGTCAAAGAGAACCGAACGTTCGACCAGATTTTCGGCGATCTGAAATCCGTGGGGGGGCAGCAGGTGAACGGCGATGCCGCGCTGGCGCACTACGGCGATGACGGGACCGTCAGCGAAAAGGGCGAGCCCACTTACGAGCACGTGCGTGTTTCGCCCAACCATCACGCGCTGGCGGAGCGCTTCGGCCTGAGCGACAACTACTACGTGGACTCCGACGTCTCCGTGGACGGACACCGCTGGCTGGTGGGAAATTATCCCAACACCGAATTCGAATCCGCCTGGCCCGCGGGCTACGGCGGCCAGTTCGACTTTGTGCCGGATCAGAACGCTCCGGGGCGGCTTGCGATCGGCAGCACGTCTCCCTCGCCGGAGGATTTTCTGGAAGCAGGTTCGCTGTGGGAGCACCTGGCGGGCCACAACATCACTTTCCGTAATTACGGCGAAAACCTGGAATTGGCAGGGTATAAGGAAGAGGGCGGATCGGAACCGACCGGCGTACGCGAAGCCACCAACGTGCCCATGCCGGAGGTCTTGTATCAGAACACCTCGCGCACCTATCCGGACTTCAACACGTCGATTCCGGACCAGTACCGCTTTAAGCAATTCAGGCAGGAATTCGATGAGCGTTACGTCAGTGGCAAGCAGCCGATGCCGCAGTTCATGTATATCTGGCTGCCCGACGACCACACTGCCAAGCCGCGCCCGAGCGACGGCTATGCCTATCGCGCTTCCTATGTGGCGGACAACGACCTGGCGCTGGGCAAGATGGTCGAGTTGTTATCCCACAGCCCATTCTGGAAAAACATGGCGATCTTCGTGACCGAAGACGACGCGCAGGACGGGCAGGACCACGTTGACGCCCACCGCAGCCTGCTGATGGTGATCAGCCCGTATTCGCGGCGCGGCGTTTCGCACGTCCACGCAAGCATGCTCAGCATCCTGAAGACGTTTGACTTGATCTTCGGAATTCCGCCGATCAATCAGTATGACGCAGCCGCCACCAGCCTGGCCGACAGTTTTACCAACCAGCCGGACTTCAGCCCCTACACGCCGCTGCCGGAGGATTCGCGCATCTTCGATCCAGCAAAAGCGCGCGATCCGAATTACTTTGCCAGTCGTGGCCAGCCGCTGCCGCCCTCGGCGGACCTCGACAACCCCGGCGCCATCCGGAAGCAGATGGACCGCAAACAACAGCCGGGACTGTAACTTACCGTCTTTTTCTGAACCTCCCTTATACCGGGCGGCAACCTTTTGTCTTTTTGCTGCGATGCCGTTTGGTAGTTCGGGCCGCTTCGTGTACAATCGAGTCTTCGCCCATTGTTGTGGGACCTTCCACCAGGCGATGGGCGCCGCAACGGTTGGAAACGCAGGGACCGCGCCGAACGGGGGACCGCCGCGAGAACTTCCTGCCTGATAAGCCCGGAATGAATTCATTACTGGAACAGCTTAATCCGCAGCAACGCGCTGCTGTGGAGCACACCGACGGCCCGCTGCTAATCCTGGCCGGCGCAGGCAGCGGCAAGACGCGTGTCATCACTTATCGCATCGCCTACCTGATTCAGGTGTGCGGCATTCCTCCGGAAAATATTCTAGCCGTAACGTTCACCAACAAGGCCGCCGACCAGATGAAGGAGCGCGTGTCGGCGCTGCTGGAAGCAAGGATCAACCGGCTGCCGCACATCTCGACGTTTCATTCATTCTGCGTCAGCGTTCTGCGCCGGCACATCGGGCGCCTGGGATACACTCGCGACTTCACCATTTACGATGAGGACGACCAGCAGCGCGCGGTGAAAGTTGCAGGCCAGGAACTGGGGTTGAGCGACTGGATCAACTCGCCTCGCTCAGTGCTGGCGCGCATCAGCGCCGCCAAGAACCGGGGAGTCTTGCCGGAGAGGATGAATAGCGAAGGTTATGATCCCTCGACGCGCAATCTCGCTGCCCTGTATGAGCGTTACGAAAGCAAGCTGCGGCAATCGAACGCGCTTGACTTTGACGATCTGCTGCTGAAGACCGTGGCACTTTTTGACGATGCGACGGACGCCGCAGAGGAATACAACCGACGTTTCCGCTACGTCATGGTGGACGAGTACCAGGATACCAACCGGATCCAGTATCATCTTATCCGGCAGTTGACGCATGCGCAGCAGAACGTGTGCGCCGTGGGCGACGAAGACCAGTCGATCTACCGCTGGCGCGGCGCGGACATCGAAAACATTCTGAACTTCGACCACGATTATCCCGGCACCGCCATGATCCGCCTGGAGCAGAACTACCGCTCGACGCAGATGATCCTGGACGCGGCCACGGCGGTAGTAAGCCACAACATTGCGCGCAAGGGAAAATCCCTGCGAACGAACCGAGGCGCAGGATTGCGCGTGGGCCTCTACGAAGCTCGCGACTCGGACGACGAAGGCTGGTTTGTTGCCAACGAGATTGTCAATGCGTTGCGCAACAATGCGACGGAAAGTGTCGGCGTGCTCTTCCGCACCAACGCGCAATCGCGAGCGCTGGAAGAAGCTCTCCGCAGAAACCGCATTGAGTACCGCGTGGTTGGCGGGACCAGTTTCTATGACCGCAGCGAAATCAAGGACGCTCTGGCATACGCGCGTCTGGCCAATAATCTGCGCGACTCTTCCGCTATGCAGCGCATCATCAACACGCCTCCGCGGGGCATCGGGCAAACCACAGTCGAACAGTTGCAAGCCGTTGCCAGTCAGGGTGCGCAATCCTTGTGGGAGGCGCTGGAGAAGACGCTGGCCGCCGGCACACAGATGTTTTCAAGCCGCGCCCTGAACGCTCTGGAGGATTTCCGCTCGCTGATGACGCGGCTGGCGGCGGACCGCGAGATCCTTTCGCTCAGCGAATTCATCCGCGCCGTTCTCGATCACACGCATTACATTGAAATCCTGGACGCAGAGAATACGCCGGCGGCCGAAAGCCGCATCGAAAACCTGCGCGAACTGGTGAATGCGGCAGCGGAAGCCGAAGAGCGTGGCGAACGGCTGGCCGAATTCCTGGACCACGCCGCGCTGGTCTCAGACGCTGATAGTTACGACGAGCGCGCCCGCGTGACTCTGATGACACTCCACAGCGCCAAGGGTTTGGAGTTTTCCGTCGTTTTTCTGGCGGGTATGGAAGAAGGCCTCTTTCCGCACAAGCTTTCGATTGACGACGCTGCCGGTCTCGAAGAAGAGCGCCGGCTGTGCTACGTCGGAATGACGCGAGCCAAGGACCGGCTGGTGCTCACCTGGGTGCGTGAGCGGCGCATTTACGGCCGGCAGTCACAGGAATGCTCGCAGCCTTCGCGCTTCTTAAGCGAAATTCCCCATGAGCTTATTGAGCCGCTCAATGTTACGATGTTTGCTTCCAAGCCCCGCACGACTTGGGGCAATGCCGTCAATTCCGTCGAGGGTATTGAAAAGTTTTTCTCCGAGCGCGGGCGCGGATTGAAGTCTTCGAATGCGGGGCCGCAGATTCCGCGCTCGCGGCCCGCAACGCCGCCGCGCTGGCGACAAGGCTCAAAGGTGCGGCATCCTAAGTATGGGATCGGGACGGTCCTTGCGTCTGAGGGCGAAGGCGAAGACACTAAACTGACCGTCAGCTTCCCCGGCTACGGCCAAAAAAAGCTGGTGGAACGGTACGCGTCCCTTGAGAAAATCTGAAGCGGCCGGCATCGTGCGATTCAGGTGTGCAAATGAACCGCAACACAGCCCCCAGGGAATTTGCGAGATGGGCCACAGAGCAAGGGTACGAAGCTTGCCTGGCTGGCGCGGTTCTAGTGGTGGCCGCGGTATTATTCCCGGTTGCGCCTGTTCCTTTGGCCGGGGCCGGCTTCCAGCAAAAGATCGTCGGCTCCCGGGCCGCGGATTTCACGCTGCCGGACGTTGATGGCAAGCAACTGTGTCTAAGCGATTTTCGCGGCAAGACTGTGTTGCTGAGCTTCTGGGCCACGTGGTGTCCGCCCTGCAAGGAAGAGGTGCCGTCCCTCGAAAA
>JAJYJL010000397.1:1153-7231 GCA_021789565.1 Acidobacteriota bacterium | reverse complement strand
GTCGGACATGCCCGTAAAGAAACGGTCCGGCCCCACAAGGCTCCGCAGCGCGAAGTTGGACTCGAGTGAAGCACGCGGCGACCCGATGCCGATCACTCTGTTCTTACCCTTCAGGATGTCGCCCAGTTGCCCAATCGCTTTTGCCCCGGGCACCGCCTTGAGCTTGCCGTCCTGGCGGGAAAGCGTTTGCCGCACTCTTTGCTCGCTGTTGACAAATTCGTAGCCAAAACGCCCGCGGTCACACAGGAAATAGCCGTTCACTTCGCCGTTGTAGCGGTTGAGAATGCGGCGCAACGTTCCGTAACG
The DNA here is from genome assembly GCA_021789565.1 of Acidobacteriota bacterium. The sequence continues at coordinate 6,925 of JAJYJL010000397.1, read as the reverse complement.
CTCGCCCGCGGAAGTGCTGCATCCCAAGCCGCAGTGGACGCAAACTGAGGGAGCAAGCTGCAGGTCCCACTTGCGCGTGTAATGCTGCTTCAGCGTCTTGTCGGTAAAGACGCCGGTCGGGCAGATTTCAACCAGGTTGCCCGCAAATTCGCTTTCCAGGATTCCGTCTTCCTGCCGGCCGAAAAAGGTGATGTTCCGCGAACCGAAGGCCTGCAGGTCCGTTCCGCCGGCGTACTCGCGGTAATAGCGCACGCAGCGGTAGCACTGGATGCAGCGGTTCATTTCATGATTAACGAGGGGACCCAGGTACTGATTCCGGAAAGTGCGTTTAGGGTAGGGAGTCCGGCGGTAGTTGTGGCCGGTCATCACCGTCATATCCTGAAGGTGGCACTCGCCGCCCTCATCGCACACCGGGCAATCATGGGGATGGTTCAGCATCAACCCCTCGATCACTCCAGCCCGAAAAGCCGCGGCGTCGGAGTCCTTGACGGAAATGCGCGTGCCCTCAACAGCGGGGGTCATGCAGGACATCACGATGCGGCCTCGAGTATCGCTCTCATCCCTGAACTGTTTGACCGCGCACTGCCGGCAGGCGCCGACAGAGCCCAGCGCCGGATGCCAGCAAAAGTACGGCAAATCAAACCCAATCTCCAGGCAAACCTGGAGCAGGCTCTGGTCCGGGTTTACCTCATACCAATTGTCATCGACCCAGATCTTCGCCACCGCTATCTCCAAGGACACCGCTTATCATGAATGTGCCGCTCAAAATCCTCGCGGAAGTATTTCAACGCGCTCTGCAAAGGTTCCACGGCTCCGGGCGCAAGCGCGCAAAACGTGTTTCCGGGAGCTGCCATCCGGCAGATAAACGCCAGCCGGTCGAGGTCCGGTTCCTGTCCCTGCCCGTCCTCGATGCTTTGCAGCATCTTCTCAGCCCACGAAAGCCCGCTCCAGCAGGGTGTGCACCAGCCGCAGGATTCCTGAGCAAAAAAGTGCTCGAGGTTCTTGACGAATCCAACCGGGCACGTCCGGTCATCCATCACGATCATGGTTCCCGTGCCCATGCGGCTTCCCGCCTTCTGCACCTCGGTAAAGTCCATTTTCAAGTCCAGATGTTCTTCAACCAGAAAATCCGTCGAAGCGCCTCCGGGCAACAACCCGCGGAACTTCAAGCCTTCTTTCATTCCGCCGGCGTGCTCTTCCAGGATTTCACGGATTGTGGTCCCCATCGGCAGTTCCCACACGCCGGGGCGCTTCACCTTCCCGCTCGCGCCGTAAAGCTTGGTCCCGCCGTCTTCAGACTTGCTCAGCCCCTTGAACCAATCGGGGCCGTTCTTGATGATGTGATGAACGTTGCAAAGCGTTTCGACGTTCTGCACGATGGTCGGCTTGCCGAAAAGCCCCGAAATCTGAGGAAACGGCGGCTTGGTGCGCGGATTGGCGCGTTTGCCTTCCAGCGCGTTCAGCAGCCCGGTTTCTTCGCCGCACATATAGCGGCCGCCGCTAAGGTGCAGATGCATTTCAAGGTTGTAACCCGAGCCCAGAATGTTCTTGCCCAGATAATTGTGCTCGTAGGCTTCAGCCAGGGCTTTCCTCAGACGCTCTGCCGAAAGGTAATACTCGCCGCGCAGGAAGATGTAAGCAACATCTGCCTCAATGGCATAGGCCGCGCAGATCATGCCTTCGATCAACTGGTGCGGAGTTTCCTCCATCAGCAGGCGATCTTTGAAAGTCCCAGGCTCCATTTCGTCGGCGTTGCAGCAGAGATATTTTGGATGCGGAGCATTGGCTCCCCTGGGCACAAAGCTCCATTTCAGCCCGGTGGGAAAACCGGCGCCACCGCGGCCCCGCAGCCCTGACTGCTTAACGACTTCGACGACGTCGTTCGGCGCCATCTTCAGCGCCTTGCGCGCGCCTTGATATCCACCCGCCAGTTCGTACCTCTTGATATCAAGGGCCGAGTGGTCGGCTTGAACATCCTTTGTGAGAACTTTCTCCATATCAGCTCTACTTGTACTGCTCGAGTATGCTGTCGATCTTTTCCGTGTCCAGGTCCCGGTGGAGGTCTTCGTCCACCAGCATGGCCGGAGCGTGGTCGCAGGTGCCCAGGCACACAATGGGAAGCAACGTAAACCGCCCATCCGGCGTGGTCTCACCCATCTTGACGCCCAGACGGTTCATCAGATGGTCACGAAGCCGGTCATAGCCCATCATCCAGCAACTGATGCTGTCGCAGACCATGATCACGTGCCTGCCGACGGGCTTGCGAAAAATCAGGTTATAAAACGTGGCCACGCTGTCCAGTTCGCTGACCGGGACTTCGAGCAATTCTGAAATGTCCTTGAGCGCCTCATCGGACACCCATCCACGGTGCTTCTGGACGATCTTCATGGCATCAATGGTAAGGGCGCGCTTGTCGGGATAGTGTTCGAATTCCGCTTCGATCTCCCGTCGCTCCTCAGCACTTAACACGCTTTTCAAGCTCCTTATCGGTCAATGTCCGCAAGGACAAAGTCAATGCTCCCCAGAATGGCAAGCAAGTCCGGAACCAGCAATCCCCTGCACTGCAGGGGAAGCGTCTGCATATGCGCAAACGAAGGAGTTCGAATGCGGGTCCGGTAAGAATAGGTGCTGCCATCACTGGTCAGGTAATAGCCGTTGTTCCCTTTGGGGGCCTCGATGGCTCCCAGCGCCTCGCCGGGCGGGACCACGGGACCCCAGCTTACTCCCAGAAAATGCGTAATCAGTGTTTCAATATCGTGCATAGTCTGGTCCTTGCGCGGCGGAACAGCCAGCGGATGGTCCGATTTGTACGGCCCGGCCGGCATGTTGTTCACACACTGCTCGATGATCCGGAGGCTCTGGCGCATTTCTTCGACGTGAATCACGGCGCGGTCATAGCAGTCGCCGTGCGTCGCCGTCGGAATATCAAACTCAAAATTCTCATAGCCGGAATAGGGCTGCTTCTTCCGGAAGTCCCACTCCATGCCGGCGGCCCGGAGCATGGGACCGGTCACACCCCATTCAATGGCCTGCTCCACGGTCAAGACGCCCACGCCCTGGGTCCTTGCCTTGAAAATCCGGTTCTTCATCACCGTCCGGTCGTATTCATCCAGACGCGGAGGCATGTATTTCAGAAAGTCGCGGAACATCCCTTCCCATCCGTCGGGCAGGTCCAGCGAAGTTCCACCAATGCGGAACCAGACGGGGTGCATGCGAGCGCCGCAAACCGCTTCCACAATGTCAAAGATCCGTTCGCGGTCGTTAAAGCAGTAGAAGACGGGCGACATCTGGCCCACGTCCTGTGCGAAGGTCCCGTACCACACCAGGTGGCTGGCGATGCGGAACAACTCCGACATCAGCACCCGGATAACCTGCCCGCGCGGAGGAACTTCAATCCCCGCCAGCTTCTCAAAGGCCGTCAGGTACGCAAGTTCATTGAGGACCCCGGCCAGATAATCAATGCGGTCGGTATAAGGAATAAAGGTGTGCCAGGTCTGGCGCTCACCCATCTTCTCCGCGCCCCGGTGATGGAACCCGATCTCCGGAACGCAATCGACGATCATTTCTCCATCAAGCTGCACCACCACGCGAAGAACGCCGTGGGTGCCAGGGTGCTGCGGTCCAACGTTCAGGAAAATGAAGTCGGTCCCGTCCTCACTGCGCTTCATGCCCCATTCTTCCGGCCGGAACCGCAGCGCTTCCTGCTCAGCGTCCACTTTTTCCTGGTTCTGGCTGTAAGGGCCCATTTCTGTTGCGCGCGCAGGATGGTCTTTGCGAAGCGGGTGTCCCACCCAGGTTTTCGGCATCAGGATGCGCGCCAGGAACGGGTGCCCGTTAAACTTGATGCCGAACATGTCCCAGACTTCCCGCTCGTACCAGTTGGCCGCAGGCCAGACATCGGTAATGGTGGGCAGGCTGAGGGAATCTTCCTTCAGAGGGACTTTGATTCGGATGTATTCGTTTCGCTCAAAAGACAACAGGTGGTAGATAACCGTAAAATCGCTTGCAGGCATGCCCTCACGGTGCTGACGAACACGGTCATCAGTGGCCGTGATGTCATAAAGCATCCGGTAAGGTTTGGCGACTTCGTTCTTGAGATACTGAACGACCTCATGGACCTTTTCTCTGGACGTCCAGAAAGTCGGCACCTTGTCGTGGACCGCCTGCGGAGCAATCGATGCTTCACCCAGTTTCTGCTGAAGCTCTTGAAAAATGGTTGCGTTAGCGATCATAGAGTGCGTTGCTTAGATTTCGTTGGGCGGACGCAGTCGAGTTGCCTTCTGCCTCTCACTCCGCTTCATATCGCGCCGGGAAGTCACTGGAGCGCGCTCAACGCCTTGCGGCCCCACGACCCAGCTCAACGGGCGACGTTCCGTGCCCACAAGCTTGCTCAATAAAGTCACACCTTCCAGAAAAGCGTCCGGACGGGGAGGACACCCCGGAACATACAGATCCACGGGAAGGATCTTGTCCACGCCCTGAACGACGCTATAAATGTCATACATGCCGCCCGAATTGGAGCAGGAACCCATCGAAATGACCCATCGCGGCTCCATCATCTGCTCGTACAGGCGCTGAATAATCGGGGCCATCTTGATGAAAGGAGTTCCGGCAATCACCATCAGGTCAGCCTCTCGCGGCGTTCCCCGGATCACTTCCGCCCCGAAGCGCGAGATATCGTAACGGCTGGTGATGCTGGTGGCCATCTCAACGAAGCAGCAGGAAAGGCCAAAGGCGAACGGCCAGATGGAATTCTTACGTCCCCAGGCAACAAGGTCCTGTAGGCGAGTCAGAATCAGACTCTTGCGGACATGCTCTTCAAAGGGGTCTGGAGCCGAATCCGTCAACGGCATTGTCAGTTGCGGCTTGGTAATCGACCACTTCATAAGGCTGACTCCGAACAGCTCCTAACGCTTTTTGCGACCGGTCTTGGGTCCCCAATCCAGGGCGCCCAGCTTCCACAGGTAGGCAAGTGTGGCAACCAGGATGACCGTGAAAAACAGAATTTCCAGGTAACCGGCCCATCCCACTTCACGCGCGGCAACCGCCCAGGAAACAATGAAGACTGCTTCCAGATCAAACACAACGAAAAACATTGCAATCAAATAAAACTTGATGGAAAAGCGGACTTCCGCAGAACCCTCGGAAACGATGCCGGCTTCATAGGGTGATCCTGTCGCGTGCTCACTGTGACGCTGGCCGAGCACATGGGACAAGGCAATCATTCCGGCAGGAACCAGAAGGACAACGAAGAAGAAAACTACGAAAGGCCAGAGCACCATTTCGACTTAAATTCTCCGTCCTGCTTAAGCTTACTTTAAAGCGCTCCTGAAAACTCACCCTCAGGAATTCGACTATTCAGGCCTTCTCGTACTTTTCATTGAGGCCGTATCCGGCAAGCACGAGACAGGAAAGGTAACCGGCGTTCCTGCAACCGCGAACCGTTTCGCTGCCCGGAGGAGCTATGGCCCGGCAGCACACAGTTCTTCCGCTGCTGCCTCGGGCATCATTGAAAACTTCTACGATGGCCCTGATAAATCCTACCGGCATAATCGAACCGGCGATTATAACACACTGAATCTTATTTTGTATGAACTAAAAAAATCCGGCGAAGCGAAGACAACCCACACTGCCGCAGCAGCGAGGCCTGCCAGGCGGGTGTCCGGCGATCCTGCCTTGCTGTATGAGGGCTCGAGGAAAGCACAGGAATGATTAAATATCCAGGGCTTGCTTTGCAGCCGCCCTTCCGGTGCGGATACAATCCGAAATCCC
>JAJYJL010000397.1:0-1143 GCA_021789565.1 Acidobacteriota bacterium | reverse complement strand
GCGTTCCCGGCCAGGTAGAGCCGTGGATATTTCTCCACCAAGCCTGTTATTCGCATGACGCGGTCCCGATGCCCCACGTTATATTGCGCCATCGCGGAAGGCCAGCGAGAGACGAGAGAAAACATGGGCAGCGTGTCCAGTCCCAGGATGTTTCGCAACTCGCGCCGAACCAGCAAAAGGATCTCGTTATTGGTCAGTTCCATCACCTGCGGATCGCGCGTTCCTCCAAGGAAGCAACGTAGCAGAGCTTTGCCCGGCGGGGCCCGGTGCGGGAATTTATTGTGCACAAAGGTACAGGCAAGAAGACGGCAACTCTCCCTGGCGGGAACCAGGAAGCCAAATCCGGCAGGCAAGTTTGCTGCGACTTTTTCGTCATAACCCAAATTGACGGTAATCGCCGAACTGTACGGGATCTCGCGAAAAGCATCTTTGGAGCTTTCATTAAGAAATGAGAAAAACGGCGCGCAGGCGTGAACTGGCAAGGCCAGTATGACAGCATCGGCATCATAAGTCTGATTGCCTTCACAACGAATCCTGTAAGGGCTTTTCCAATGGTGGTCAGCCCGCTCAATGGATACCACACGCTGACCAAGGTGAATCCTGGCCGGTTCCAGGCGCGTCTCCAGTGCCTTGATCAATTCTCCAAGCCCGTCCTTCAAGGTGACAAAAAGCGAGTTGATGGCAGTGTCCGCGCTCTCTCCCTTCTTTACAGCTTTCTTCGTCCGTCGCCTCGCCGCCAGCGCGCCTCGGACGAGGCTGCCGTACTGGTTTTCCATTTCGCGGAACCGCGGCAGGACAGACTCTACACTCAAGGACTTGGCGTCTCCTCCATAAACTCCCGCCAGCAACGGATCCACAATATTCTCCAGCATCGCCTTCCCAAAATGCCTGCGAACGAAGGTCCCGATGGATTCATCGGTGTCCCGGGCCTTGGTGGGCGTAACAAACCACTCTGTGGCGACCATCAACTTGCTGGATAGGGGAAGCAAAGTAGAGTTCAGGACCGGGAAAATGCGCGTCGGGGCAAGCAGCATCAGTCCTTCCGGAATTGGCACCAGATGCCCGTTGTGGAGGATGTAGGTCTGCCGTCCTTCGTCGTTTGAACCGATCAGGGAATCTCCAAGCCCCAGTTCACGGCAAAGC
>JAJYJL010000396.1:4739-7235 GCA_021789565.1 Acidobacteriota bacterium | reverse complement strand
CCGCCTGTTTAGGACAATGGCCTGGAAAGGGAGTACAATGGTTGGTATCGCAAGGAGACTAAAATGCAAGATGCTTACGCGGCGCAGATAGCAAACCGGCTTGCCGAGATCGTTGCGCAGCTTGCGGCCATTCGTGAAGCTCTTGAAAAGTTCGTCGCGTTACAGGAACATCCGACCTACACGCAGCAAAAGCGTTATTAACGATCTGCAGGTTTGACGAAAAAGGCAGGGAAGTTTGGAAGTCTGCCCCTGCCGAAATCCGACCCGCTGCAAGTGAGCGCTCAGGAGGGCGTCGCCGCTTGGGCAAGAATGCCTTTGCGAAAGGGCCCGACAAAAGGAGAAGCCCTGCCCGGCTCGCGAAATGGCCTCAGTCGTGCCAGAACAGTCGCTCCCTCAAGCGTTTTCGGGGCTTTAGCCCCTGAATGTGGCAGCGATTTATTCGGTCCAGCCTCAGCGGCTAAAGCCGGACCTAAAAGGCTGTCCTTAGCGGCACGAGTAAATTCGTGCCCTTTCTCACGAGCGGTAAACTCAGCATTGATTTCTCACCGGAACCCACCCCATTGCAGATAGGCGCGCAGGAGGGCGTCGCCGCCGATGCTGGCGTAAATGGCGGCGAGCCCGAGGAAGGTACCGTAGGGCCAATGGTAGTTGCGGAACTTTGAGCTCGCCATCGTCAGCGGAATGGCGATGAACGACCCTAGCAGTGAACCGAGCAGGATGGTCGTCAGGGTCAGCCCCGGGCCAAGGAACGTTCCCACCAGCAGCATCAGCATCACGTCGCCGAATCCCAAACCTTCCTTGTGGCGAAGGTGGTAGAAAATTTCGCCCACTACGAAGAAAAGGCCCCCGCCGATTAAAGCACCTGTTGCAGCGCCCATCAGGGAGAGAAGAACCGGCGGCGGGAAAACACGCCAGAGGGAAAGAATCCAGCCGAACGGGCGATTGTCAACGGGCGTCAAAACGCCGAAGGCCAGGCCCAGCGCGATGCCGGTCAAACTGATTTTGTGCGGGATGCGACGCTCGCGCAGGTCGGTGAAGATCAGCACGATCATCAGCATGGCGAAGACCAGGCCCTTCACGAACTCGATGGTGAGCCCATAGCGCCAGAACTCGACTAGGAAAACCGCTGCGGTCAGGATCTCAACCAGCGGGTAGAGCAGGGAAATGCGCCGACCGCAATCGCGGCAACGGCCTCGCAGCAGAATGTAGCTGAGCACCGGAACGTTGTCATACCACCGGATGCTGTGGCCGCAGCCCGGGCAATGCGAGCCGGGAGCGACGATGGACTTGCCGCCGGGCACGCGCAGGATGCACACGTTGAGGAAGCTGCCAAGAATCAGTCCGAACACCGCCACAAGAATCTGGATCATCTGCTTGCCCACTCTCCATTGCAGGCTGCCGCCGGCTTCGGCTACCGAAGATTGATTACCCGCCTGTAGAGCGCTTCTGTCCGCTCAACCATGATATCGGCAGAAAATTCCTTTGCGCGCAGGCGGGCGTTGTTCGCCAACTCTTTCCGCCGCGCGGGCTCCGATGCCGCAGCTGCAATCGCCTCCGCAAGAGCCTGGGGCGATTCCGACGCTACCAGCCAGCCGGTTTTGCCTTCCTCCACAATTTCCGGCAGGCCGCCGACGCGCGTAGCAATCACAGGCACGGCGTGCGCCATGGCCAGCAAAGCGGCGGAGCCAAGCCCTTCAGACCGCGACGGCATTATATAAACATCGAGGCCGGAGAAGAACTCGAAAAGGTTTTCCTGATAACCTGCTAATAAAACCTGCCCGCCGGCAAAGGCCGGCGCCAGGCGCGTTGTCGCCAGCTCTTCCGCTGAGATATTGCCGCCCAGGACGAGCTTTGCATTTGGCAGGTGGTCGGCAAGGAGTTCCAGCGCCTTGACCGCGACGTCCTGCCCCTTCTCCGCGCTGATGCCGCCAAGATGCCCGATGACGAATTCGTTTTCGCCGAGCCGCCACCTGGCACGTGTTGCCTGGCGTGATGCCGCGTGCGGGAGTCGCTCGGGAATCTCGATGCCGTCGGGAATAACGCTGATCATCTCTGGCGCGATGCCCGTGTCTTCGAGAATGCGTCCGATAAATTGCGAGACGGCGATGACCGCATCGCATGTGTATTTGTATTTCAGCCGATAGTCGAGGCGGCGTTGGGGCAGGTAGATAACGCGCCGGCTGGCAATGCGCCGGGTCCCGGTGCGGAGCGACGCCAGCCATGAAACTGTTTGGCCGACGCCGTCATGCGCGTGCAGCAGCATCAGGCGCTCCTGCTGCAAACGACGGCGCAACTGCCGGATGCCGTGGACGTGGCGGAAATCGTCCTGCAAAAGGCCGAGCACCTGGAAGCCTTCTGCGGTGGCGCGGCGGTAGAGTTCGCTCTCTTCCGGGCAGGCGATCAGTTGCGAGTGGCCGCGGGCTCTGAGGCCATGCGCGAGCAAAAGCAACTGGCGCTGTCCGCCCCGTAGCACCAGGCCCGTATCAACATGGCCGA
>JAJYJL010000396.1:1824-4729 GCA_021789565.1 Acidobacteriota bacterium | reverse complement strand
CCGATCCGGAGTGGAGTCATCGGGTTCACGGCTTGCCTTTGTCGCCGCGTTGCAGTTGCGCGAGCTTCGCGTATTTGCGATGGACGTAGCGGGCCGCCATCCAGGCGATCAGGAAGCCGGGCACACCATCCAGCACGCCAAGCCGGAGAAAATAGGTGTTGGCGAATACCCAGGGCGGCGCCAGCAAGCGGCTTGCGAATCCTGCGCGGCCGCCCCGCTCGAAGATCTCCCGTGCCGCAAGGTCGGTGTAGAATTCGATCCGCTTGCGATGGTCATCGAGCGAATTACACGTATAGTGGAGAATCTCGCCGTTCATCGTCTTTACCGGTCCGTCGGCCACTACGGATTCGTGCACGTAGTCGCCTGCCCAGTGGGCCTTGTTGCGGTCGAACAGACGGATTTTCCAGTCTGGATACCAGCCCGAATGCAAGATCCATCGCCCCAGATACTGTGCCCGCCGGGCGAAGCAGTACGCTCCGACCGCAGGCGCGGACTGCTTCCACTCGCGGAGGGCGGCGCGGGCTTCACTGTTCAGTTCCTCGTCGGCGTCCAGGCTCAGGACCCAGTCATGGCGGGCCTGTTGCACGGCGAAGTTCTTTTGCGCGGCAAAGCCCTCCCAGGGATGGGCAATCATCCTGGCGCCAAGCTCGGCGGCAATCCTCACGGTCTCGTCCGTTGAGCCGGAATCGACCACAAGAATCTCGTCAGCGCAGTCAAGCGAACAGATGGCGCGGGCAATGTTCGCGGCTTCATTGTGCGTGATGATGGTGGCGGAAATGGGCGGCATGGTAATACGTCAAATTGACTTGGCGCGGGTCGCTGTTGACCCCGATTTTGTACCTTTGGTCGTCTCCGGTAGCGATTTCGGACATCCCGGACTGAACAATGAGCGGGAGACGAAGAAATTGCTGCTCGAATTCTGCCATTTTTGCGTCCGCATTGCGGGACTTTTAGTCCTGGCGGGCCTTGATCCCCGTCAAAAATAGCTCCCGATATTTGTCGGGCAGGGCGCAAGGGCGGCCCTCGCGGTTGACAATCACGTGCGTGGTTTCGCCCTCGGCTAACAGAACGTTATCCGATTGCCGGTATATTTCATAGCCGAAAATCAGGACCCGCTTTCTGACCTCGCGCAGGCGCGTCTTGACAATGATTTCGTCATCGTAGCGTGCAGGCGCTTTATAGCGGCAACGGGCGTCCGCGACGATAATGCAGAGCCCCTCGCCGCGTTCCATGTCGCGATACTCAAAGCCATGCTGCCGGCAGAATTCACTCCGCCCGATTTCAAACCAGACCAGGTAGTTGGCGTAATACACCACGCCCATCTGGTCCGTTTCAGCATAGCGGACCCGGAGAGTTGTCGAAGCCCATTCAGTAGGAAATTCCGTCGTCATCGGTGAAAACCTGCCCATCCGGGAATTGTTTCGGTCGCAGCCGTACCCACCCAATCCTTTCATTTAATGTCTTTTGTTCATTTGATCTAGGGTCATAATTACAGTCATTTACGGTAATATTCTAAAGCATTACATGAGAGGATCTCCGGCGTCATCAACGGGGCATTCTATGACGTGCTGGAGCGAACGGCAAAAGGTTCTGTAAACCGGATCAACGTACGTACGCAGGCTGATATTGCCTTCCATTGACATCGAATCGTCCGGGGCGCGACCGTCCTCTATGCTGTCGAAGAATTCCGCGGCGTTTGGCCATGTCAGGGTCATATCAGGGACGCGGACAGGCCGGCGCTCAAACCGGACCTTACCCCGATCCAACAGGACCGTCCATTCAAAGTCCCAGTCTTCGAGTATCCACAGTGTTGCGAGTCGAGCTTCGCGAATGTGCTGCCGGACGGTGCGGTTGCGGCCCGTCAGGACAAACGCCTGCTGGATCAGCCGGCGTGCTGCGCGCTTTGAAATGGGTGGTTGGTCAGGCACTTGTAAATAAGAGACTATACCAGAAGCATGCAACGAATGCGGAGTCTCAATTAGCATTTTGCGCGCTGCAACTGAATACCGCCGGCTTAGCCAACCGCTCCAGCAAAGGCTATCGGGTGTATACTACCTGCCTTCCAGGAGGCCCAGAATGCGAATCCCCACGAGTTCACGCCGAACTTTCCTGAAGACCACCATTGCAGGCGCCACGGCGGCATTAGGAGACCTGAACAGCCTTGCAAGTATGGCTGATATGCCCCAGCCATCGAATCAATCGTCAAAAGCGGAACCGGGTGAAATCCAAATCGGATCATCAGCGGCCGCCAGCGGGGCCTACACGCGGGGAGTTGGCGTGTACCCGGGGGATCCTGTTGAGGATCTTGCTCCGGTATCACTTGCAGACAACACGGGTACGTACCGCAACCTGGCATTGCTGCGGCCGGCCTGCCATTCCAGCAGTTACGACTACAACCTGACGGCCCAGCTTGTGACCGATGGCATCAAAGACACTCGCCTGCCCACCTGGGTGGAAACTTCTTCGAGTTTCACCGGTACGTTCTCCAAGGAGGAGCGTGAGTTCTTTCTGGACCATAATCCGACCAGCACGGTCAGTCTGGCAGGCTCTCGGCCATGGGTACAGGTGCGGCTGGGCGGCGGGGAAGGCGTACCAAAAGTCGACCGGATTGACCTTCTCGTTGTCTTGACTGCCCGTAACGTGCAGCCTGCCGACGTCGGTTTTGAAATTTCCGTTTCCGATGACGGCTGGAACTGGAAGAAGTCTGGCAGCATGCGGGCGCCCCAGCCCGCCTCGCTTGCGGGCTATCCGCCGGAGTTTGCGCGGCACGGATATCTTTTCAAACCGTCGATTCCGCTCGAACCCGCTTCACAAAGCCGCTACTACCGTATTGAGTGCATTGTTTTCGGGGCCCCGACTTTTCCTTTTGGCGCGCAGTGGGGGATTGGCGTCGTGGCGTTTTACA
>JAJYJL010000396.1:602-1814 GCA_021789565.1 Acidobacteriota bacterium | reverse complement strand
GGCCAGCGAGTGGAAATAGGTGGACCCTACGACTTCACCAGCGCGTGGATGAGCGAGGGCCTTGGTGAAGAGTGGGTCTATGTTGATCTTGGCACGCCCTGCGAATTCGATCGCGTTGCGCTCTATTGGATTGCCAAGGCGGCTGAGGGTTCCATTCAGGTCTCCGATGACGCTGAAAGCTGGCAGGACATTCAGCCTCTGCCAGGCGGAACAGGTCTGACCGATGACATCCGGCTTGCTCAGCCGGCTCGTAGCAGGTATGTGCGCGTGTTGATGACGCGCCCGACTTCTGCAGATGGATACATCCTAAGTGAGATGGAAGTCTACGGGCGTGGCGGGTTTGCTTTCCAGCCGAAACCAGCACCGCCAGCCGGGACCGATGGACGACTGAAGCTCTGTGGTGGCGACTGGCGGCTGCAAAGGGATTCTTTAGTAAGCGGAAACGGCGAGAGCATTTCTAAGGCTGGTTTTGACGATAAAAGCTGGATCATCGCTACAGTGCCGGGTACCGTTTTGTCCTCATATTTGAACATCGGAGCGATCCCTAACCCGAATTACGGCCAGAACCAGTTGTATATTTCGGATTCGTTCTTCTACGCCGATTTCTGGTACCGGACTGAGTTTGTTGCACCACATCCCGCCCATGACCTGCACGCCTGGTTGAATTTCGACGGTATCAACTGGAAGGCGGACATTTTCCTGAACGGAGAAAAGATCGGGCATATTGATGGCGGTTTCACGCGGGGCCGCTTTGACGTTACAAAGCAGCTTCTTCCCGGGCAAACCAACGCGCTGGCTGTCCGCATCATCAAGAACGACACCCCCGGTAGCGTGAAGCAGAAAACCTTTGCCTCCGCTGGCCACAACGGCGGAGCACTGGGTCGCGACAATCCCACTTTCCACGCTTCGGTGGGCTGGGACTGGATCTCAACTATTCGCGGGCGAAACATAGGGATTTGGAATAACGTTTCCCTCACCACCAGCGGCCCGGTAACGATTGAAAATCCAAACATCACCACTACCTTGCCGTTACCGGATACTTCAAGCACAGATGTAAGCATTGAAGTAGAACTTGCGAATCATGATGCAAAGCGATTGAAAGGAAAGCTTCTCGGTAGTATCGGGGAAATAAAGTTTGAGCAGAAAGTCGGTCTTGAAGCCGGCAGAAGCACAAAGCTTAAGATGGATCCTTCCACGCATCCGGCACTGCGG
>JAJYJL010000396.1:0-592 GCA_021789565.1 Acidobacteriota bacterium | reverse complement strand
GGCTGAAAGATCAAAAACTCTGGTGGCCAGCTGGCTACGGAAAGCCGAACCTCTACGTGATGAAGCTGGAATTTGAAGGGCCGCACAAGAAAATTTCAGATGCGAAGTCGATGAAAGTCGGTGTGCGGCAGATGGCCTACAGCAAGGATGGCAGCAAGCTGCGCATCTGGATAAACGGCAGGCGCTTCATCCCAAAGGGCGGCAACTGGGGCTTCAGCGAATCCATGCTGCTCTACCGGGAGCGGGAATACGATGTGGCCATCGGCTACCACAGCGACATGCACTTCAATATGATCCGCAACTGGGTGGGGCAGACAGGCCACGACGCATTTTATGAGGCCTGCGACCGGCACGGCGTGATGGTGTGGCAGGACTTCTGGCTGGCGAACCCGTGGGACGGCCCGGACCCGGAAGATGACGACATGTTCCTGCGCAACGCAAGGGATTTCATCCTGAGGATCCGTAACCATCCTTCCATGGGGTTGTACTGTGGGCGGAATGAAGGTGATCCGCCACCGCGGATTGAAGAGGGCCTGACCGGGATGCTGGCGGAGTTGCATCCTGGCATGCTGTACATTCCCAATTCAGCCGA
>JAJYJL010000395.1 GCA_021789565.1 Acidobacteriota bacterium | reverse complement strand
CAAGGTGTATCGAAAGAACATTCCCGCAACCTGCGGCGCCTGCCACGCTGGAATTGAGGCGAAATATTTTCTGGGGGCCCACGGCAAAGCCCTCAAGGCCGGCGCCTCCGAAGCACCAGTTTGCACGAGCTGCCATACAGCGCATTCCATCGAGAGCGTCAGGACGGCGGCCTGGCAGTTGAAGACGACGGCCAAATGCGGAAGCTGCCACGCCGGCCGGGCAGAAACCTACCACGACACATTCCACGGCCAGGTGACGGCGCTGGGGTTTGTGGTGACTGCCCGCTGCTGGAGCTGCCACGCAGCTCACGAGATTCTCCCCGCCTCCGACCCTCGATCGTCCATTGCCCCGGCAAACCTGACGAAGACCTGCGGCAAATGCCACGGGGACGTCACCAGGAGTTTTACCACCTATGACCCGCACGCCAATCCCCGCGACAGTACGCACTACCCCGGACTTTATTACACGGCGCGCTTTATGAATTTCCTGATGCTGGCGGTCTTTAGCTTTTTCGGTTTGCACACAATTCTGTGGTTTATCCGCTCCATGGCGGAGCGGCGCAAGAGTGGAGGATAGGGTGAGGGAACCGCGTCCGATTAACGCCGCTGAGGTGAAGTGGTGAATCAAGACCAGAAGGCCCGTTATTACTACCGGTTTTCGCCAGGCAAGCGATTGCTTCACGGAATCCTGTTCACCACCTTTCTGGGCCTGGCCCTGACCGGCCTGACGCTGCGCTTCAGTTATGCTGGATGGGCCTCCAGCTTTGCCCACGGCGTGGGAGGGTTTGGCGCCATCCTCTTTTTCCACAAAGCCTTTGGTGTCTTGTTGACGGCGGCTTTTCTTGTTCATGTGGGGAATGTCCTGCGCCTGACTTTTATCAACGGAAAGGCCGGCATGCTCTGGGGACCGGAGTCTCTTGTGCCTCAGCCGAAGGACCTTGCTGACATGTTCGCGCATTTCCGCTGGTTCTTTGGCCTGGGGCCCAAGCCCAGCTTCGATCGTTTTGCCTACTGGGAGAAATTTGACTACTGGGCGGTCTTCTGGGGCATGGCCGTCATTGGACTTTCCGGCTACAGCATGTGGTTTGCGCCATTCGTTGCCAGGCTCCTGCCGGGCTCCTGGTTTAACGTTGCGCTGCTTCTCCATGGCGATGAGGCGCTGCTGGCGGTGTGGTTCATTTTCACGATTCACTTTTTCAATACTCACCTGCGCCCCGGCAGCTTTCCGATGGACACCGTGATTTTCACCGGCCGTCAAACCCTGGAGGAATTGGCCGAAAAGCATCCTGTGGAGTATGAGCGTCTGTTGGCGCAGGGCAGGCTGGAGAGCTTGCGGGCGGAGGAGCCCCAGCGATGGTTTGTGGTGGCTGGCAAGGTTGTGGGCTTTGCCGCCATTGCCACCGGGTTTGCGCTGCTGCTGCTCACACTGTTTTCCTTCCGGCAGTAAGCGCGGTCCGGGTGCGGGTATAGCGGCCGATGGGTTCGCTGTTTCTATCAGACACGGCAGCCCGCGGAGTTTCCAGAAGAGGAGTTCAACGGCAGCGTCCTGCCAGGTCCGTTCCTCTTGCTGATAGGATAGAAGGTTTGGGGCCATCTGCGGCATCCGCGAATGGGACGAAGAAGAGCAGTCCGTTCCCCGCGGGGGACAAGGAGAACGTAAGGGAAGGCACCAGGGGAGCGACGGCGGGAACGAGCCGGCAATTCAAGGCATCCGGAGGAGGATAAAGGCGCGGATGGTTAATCAAGGCAGAGGATTAAAGGCATGGCTTTCTCCATATGTTTACCTTTCAGGGAATTGGATCAGCCGGATTGGCGTCGTGCTCGTTACCACTGGCGCGGTCCTGTGGCTTTCATTGTTGCCGGTCATCTTCCGTGGATTCACCAACAGTCCCTACGCTGGAATTCTGACCTTTATGGGGCTGCCCGCAATCTTCTTTGGCGGGCTTATTCTTATTCCTCTGGGCATTGTTCTTCGCGCGCGGCGTGAGCGGCACCGCGGTGTTTATCCCTCCGATTTCCCTCCTCTGGATTTCAAGAATGTCGAGCTGCGGCGGCTCACCTTTTTTGTGGGCGTGACCACGGTGGTCAACCTGATTGTCGGCGCCCAGCTTCTCTATTCCGGCGTCAATTATATGGATAGCGTGACCTTCTGCGGAAAGACCTGTCACACGGTCATGCAGCCGCAATATGTTGCCTATGAACACTCGCCCCACGCCCGCGTGGCCTGCGTCGAGTGCCACATCGGTCCGGGCGCTTCCTGGTTTGTGCGCAGCAAGTTGTCGGGCAGCTATCAGGTTTTTGCAACCATCTTTGATGTTTATCCCCGCCCGATTCCCGTACCGGTGACCAACCTGCGGCCGGCGCGGCAGACCTGCGAGCAGTGCCACTGGCCGGCCCGGTTTGAAGGCAACCGCCTGGTGGTCATTCCTCACTACGCGGACGACCAAACGAATTCCCTCACCAAGACGGTGCTGCTGATGCACATCGGCGGGGGGGACGGCCAGGGTGGAATCCACGGCGCCCACGTCGGACCCGGAATCACCATCCGCTACGGGTCAGACGCAAGCCGGCAAAAAATGAACTGGGTTGAGTACAGCAACGCCCAGACGGGCAAGAAAACGCTCTTCGTCGGTGAGAAGGCCAATCCCAAAACCATCAACCCTGCAAGCGGCCGGATAATGGATTGCATTGATTGCCACAACCAGCCGACCCACATCTTCCACCTGCCCGGTGACGCCATGGACGAAGCCCTGGCCAGTGGAGCCATTCCACCGTCGCTGCCGTTTGTAAAGAAGGAAGGGCTCGTGCTTTTGGAGGCCAAATACACCAGCCAGAAGGAAGCCGCGCAGAAGATCACCTCCGCCCTGGACAAGTACTACAGCGAGAATTACCCCCAGGTCTTTTCGCAGCGTCGTGCGGAAGTGTCCCAGGCGGTCAAGGGACTGGTTGCCGTCTATCAGCAGAATGTTTTCCCCCAGATGAATGTCAACTGGGGAACTTATCCCAATAACCTCGGGCACATGAATTTTCCCGGGTGCTTCCGCTGCCATGGAGCGTTGCACGAGGCTTCCGATGCCAGCAAAATGATCCCGCAGGATTGTAATGTCTGCCACAACGTGCTTTCCATGGGCGAGGCCAACCCGAAAATCCTGACGGACCTGGGTTTGGGCGACGCAACGGAGCCTTCTCAATAGTGGAGCGGATCCCGTTTCTTCATCTGCGTGCCGGGTTGCGAATGCCGGCGGCGGATGCTATTCTGCGTTGTAAATCTCTCACTCAACGTCTGTCTGAACGGTTGCGCGAGGACATCAACAGCTTTCTGAGCGAAGGCGCGAAAAGTGCCCAATGGAGCATTCAAAGATAGCATGAAAGTCCTGGTGCTCAACGCGGGCTCCAGCAGCCTGAAGAGTTGCCTCTACGAACTGGCGGAATCCTTGCCCCAGGCGCCCCCTGTCCCGTTATGGGAAGGCCACATGGAATGGGAGGAATCGTTCGGGAACGTGCGCCTCCGGGCCAAACGCGAGGGGCGGCAGGTGATGGACGAGCAACCCGAAATTGATTCGGAAAGTGCGGCTGCCGGCTATTTGTTGCAGACCCTCTGGGAAGGGCCGGCGCAAGTTCTGTCCAGCCCTGACGAGGTTGACGTGGTCGGCCACCGGGTGGTTCACGGAGGCAAGGAGTATTCCGAGCCGACTTTCGTAACTCCCGAGGTGAAACGCGCGATCAGCCGGTTGTCAGCGTTTGCGCCCGAGCACAACCCCGCCGAGGCAAGCGGCATTGAGACGGCCGAGCGGATTTTCAAGTCGCGGCCACAGGTAGCTGTTTTTGACACTGCGTTTCACCAGACTTTGTCGGAGCACGCTTTTGTCTACCCCGGTCCCTACGCCTGGTATGAACGCGGCATCCGCCGGTACGGTTTTCACGGCATCAGTCACCAGTACTGTGCCGCGCGCACGGCCCATATCCTCGGGAGGAGCCTCGAGTCTTTGCGTATCGTTACCTGCCACCTGGGCCACGGCTGCTCGCTGGCAGCCGTGCAGAACGGGCGCAGCGTGGATACGACGATGGGGTTTACGCCGCTTGAAGGACTGATGATGGGCAGCCGGTCCGGTACCATCGACCCCGGAATCCTCATCCATCTGCTGCGTGAAGAAAAGTATTCTGCTGACCGACTGGAGGAGATCCTGAATCGCGAGTCTGGCCTGCTGGGAGTTTCCGGCGTGTCAGACGACATGCGACAAGTCATGTCAGCGATCAGGGAAGGAAATTCCCGCGCCCGACTCGCTTTTGACATCTTTATTCACCGCTTGCGGCAATCTGTGGGAGCCATGATGGCTTCGCTGGGCGGTGTTGATGCGCTGGCCTTTACCGGCGGCATCGGCGAGAACTCGCCCGAGGTGCGCGCCGCAGCCTGCTCCGGCTTTGAGTTTTTAGGCCTCAAACTCGACCGGCAGAAAAACGGCGAGTCGCCTGTTGATTGCGACATCGCAGGCCCGGATTCCTCCGTCCGCGCGGTGGTGGTGGCCGCAGGCGAAGAGTGGGCGATTGCGCAGGAATGCTGGAGGCTTGCCAAGTCAGCGTGAGCATCGGATTTTGATTGACGAAGTGTTAAGGTGGCAGACCGGCCCGCCACGTTACGGAGCACGACAGGCAGACGGTTGTTTTCATCAGGGGCCTGCCCACGGACCGATGGCCTGTTGCCTTCACGGCACGCGCTGAGTCTGCCAACGTGGTCCGCACCTGTTCGAGGGAGGATCTATGAACGAAGCTGTTCTTGCCCACCGTATTCAGTTTGCTTTCACCGTGATGTTCCACTACCTTTTCCCCATTCTCACCATGGGGCTGGGTTTTTTCATCGCCCTTTTTTCCACCCTGCACATTCTAACGAAGGACGAGCGCTATGCCGAGGCGGCGCAGTTCTGGGCAAAGATCTTCGCCGTCAATTTTGCCCTGGGAGTTGTGACGGGCATTCCGCTGGAGTTTGAGTTCGGCACCAACTGGAGCCGCTTCTCGAGTTTCGGCGGCGGAGTGTTCGGCCAAACCCTGCCCCTGGAAGGTGTCTACGCGTTCTTTCTGGAGTCCGGATTCCTGGGAATGTTTCTGGCGGGCGAGAAGCGCGTGGGTAGAACGCTGCACTGGATTTCAGGGCTGGGCGTGGCCTTCGGCTCCCTGCTTTCGGGATATTTTATTGTCGCCACCAACGCCTGGATGCAACACCCGGTGGGGTATGTAATGGACGCTTCGGGGGCCATCCATTTGAAGTCGTTCTGGGCTGTCCTGCTGAATCCTTACGCGATCTGGCAATATGCGCACACCATCAACGGCGCGCTGCTGACGGCGGCCTTTGTGATAGGCAGCCTTGGCGCGTTTTATCTTCTCTCAGACCGCCACAGGGAGTTCGGCATGTTGTCGGTAAAGACGGCGGTTGTGGCCGGAGTGATTCTCTCGCTCACCCAGTTGTTCCCCACCGGAGACTTGAACGGCGCCAGCGTGGTGAAGTACCAGCCCGCCAAGCTGGCCGCCATGGAAGGACTTTTTGAAACCGAGCAGGGCGCGCCGCTGGCGATTGTGGGAATGCCGGATACGCAAACCGGCAAGCTGATTGATCCCATCTACGTTCCGGAATTTCTCAGCTTCCTGGCCTATGGCAATTTCCGCGCCACCGTTGACGGTCTGAACAGCTATCCCAGGGACCTCTGGCCGCCTGTCGAACTCACGTATTACTGCTATCACATCATGGTGGGGTTGGGGACCATCTTCATCGCCCAGATGCTGATCGGCCTGTTCCTTTTGTGGAGGCGCAAGCTTCACTCCAGCCGATGGTTTCTGTGGATGATGATGCTCACCTTTCCTTTTCCGTATATTGCCAATGAGGCCGGTTGGGTGGTTTCTGAGGTGGGCCGTCAGCCCTGGCTGGTGTATGGGTTGATGAAGACGCCGGCAGGAACCTCTGCCAACGTCGCCGCCGGAGAAACCATTTTCACCACGATGGGGTTTGCCGGTATCTATGCCATGCTGGGCATCCTATTTCTTTTCCTCGTGGCCCGCATCATCCATCGCGGACCGCAGGAGAACACAACGGCGCACGCGTAGCGTCCCGTCCGATGGGGAGAGAACGCCACCACGGCCACGAGCCGGCTGCTTGTGAGGCTTGGATACAATTGGCTCCTGCCAAGGGAGGTTTCAGGTGATGAACGTAATCTGGTTTTGGGTGCTTGGAGCGATGTTGACGGCTTACACCGTTCTGGACGGATATGACCTGGGCGTGGGGTCGATGTCACTCTGGATTGCAAAAACTGACGATGAGCGGCGGCTGGTTCTTAATTCCATCGGGCCAGTCTGGAACGGCAATGAAGTCTGGCTGCTGGCTGCCGGAGGCATGATGGTGGTGTCGTTCCCGCGCGTTTATGCCGAGGGCTTCAGCGGCTTTTATCTGGCCCTGATGCTGGTGCTCTGGCTGCTGATTCTGCGCGGAGTTTCCATAGAATTCCGCAGCCAGTCCCAAAATCCGCTGTGGCGGACGCTGTGGGACGGCGGTTTCTGGGTCGGCAGCATCCTGCTGGCATTGCTGCTGGGCGTTGCCCTGGGGAACGTGGTGCGCGGCCTGCCGATCGGCGCGGACGGCTATTTCCAGGGAACGTTCGGCCTGATGCTGAATCCTTATGCGCTGCTGACGGGCATTCTGAGCGTGGTGGTCCTTGCCTGGCACGGAACGAATTACCTGCGGGTCAAGACGGAGGGTGCGCTGTTCGAAAGGGCCGTCAGGTGGTCGCGCACGCTCTGGTGGATCGTGGTGGCGATGGTGATCGTGGACACGATAGCCACGTTTATTGTACTTTCCGGCAGCCCGCGCACCTTCCATGTTTATCCTGCGGCGTGGGTCATACCCTTCTTGATTCTGGCGGCACTGGTCTGGGGCTTTTTGTCCCGCGGGACGGACCGCAGCAACGCCGCCTTCCGGTCTTCCGTGCTGCTCATTGTTGCGCTGATGCTGACAGCCGCGCTGACGGTGTTTCCAAACCTTCTTCCTTCAACCGTGGGTCCGCAATACAGCCTGAACATTTACAATTCCGCCTCTTCGCCGCACGCTCTACTTGTTTCCCTGATCGCGAACGGTTTTGGCATGATTGCCGTGATCGTTTACAGCACTTACGTTCACCGCGTGTTCCACGGCAAAGTGCGGCTGGAGGAAGGCCACTACTGAGGCAGTCGAAATCCGAATGCAGAGGGAGTATAGA
>JAJYJL010000394.1 GCA_021789565.1 Acidobacteriota bacterium | reverse complement strand
AAAGTGGTCGTACCCAGCCGATGCGAGGGGCGATTGGCTGCCGTCATTACGAACCAACAAGACTTCGCGCGAACGGCGAATCTGCCCGATGCATCGAAGCGGCAGACCTCGGTGGAGGGCGGGGACTTTTGCCGACCTCTGCTTTGGCACAGTGAATAGCAGTTCGTAATCCTCGCCGCCGTTCAAAGCAAGCTCCAGAGCGCGCTCCAGCAGTTCGCCAGGCGGTCCTGGGACACGGTCAGCCAGGACGGTTGCCCCAACCCCGCTCGCTTCGCACAGCCGAATCAGGTCCGTCGAAAGTCCGTCACTGATGTCCATCATTGCAGAGGGCAGCCCCGAGCGCTGCAGCCAGCGGCCCAGTTCGCAGCGCGGCTCGGGATAAAGGTGTGATTTCAAGGCCGAGGATTCCGGGCCTTCCTGCGCGCCGTGCCGGCCGCGTTTTCTGGGGCGTGCCTGCGATTTCAAAATCTCGAGCCCTTTTACCGAGCGGCCCAGACTGCCGCTGACAAAGATCTTATCGCCCGGCCGTGCGCCCGAACGGAGCAATCCCCTGCCACGCGGGACCTCGCCTGCCAGCGTCACATCGATCATAACGGTTCGCTGCACGATCGAGGTATCGCCGCCAATCACCTGGACCCGGAAACGGGCGGCAAGCTCCAATATCCCCCTGTAGAACTCTTCAATCCAGCGGCGGGACAAAGCTCGCGGGAAAGCAACTGAAACCAGGGCAAAACGGGGAACGCCTCCCATGGCAGCGACATCGCTCAGCGACCGTGCGAGCGCGCGGTGGCCAACGGATATGGCCGGATGTATGCCGGCGGTGAAATGGACACCCTCGATCGAAAGATCGGCGGTCAGGACCAGATCGCGGTCGCGTCCAACGCGAACCAATGCCGCGTCGTCACCGATGCCCAGCTTGACTTGGGGCGACTTGCTTGCCGTTATAGTCTGCAGCCACCGCACGAACTGACTTTCTGATTGAAAGTTCATCTCCGCTGTAGTATACATTCAGCTTTGCTTTCCAGTCCTTCGTTTGAAATGACTGCGGCTTGCGTGCGCGGGCCATGTTCTGCTTTGCCTCACCAGACGTGTCGTGCGCAAGAATGTCTGTCTGCGAACTTGCCGGAGGCTTTCAATGATCACGCGCCGGAAATTTATACAGTCGAATATGCTCGGGCTTGCTCTGCCGCTCGCCGGGTCGGCCACAATTGCAGAGGGCACCTCCAGCAGCGAAACTGCCGCTTCGGAGGAAAAAATTCAGGACGAGCGCGACTACTGGAACGACTGGCCGCAGTACCTGACTGAGCAGATGAACAAAGCGCGCGCCCGGCGGCTTAAGGAACTTGGCGCCTTGCGCAACGAATCCGACGTTCGCGCGAGAATTGATAAGGTCCGCTCCACTGTCTGGAGACTTGTCGGAGGGCAGTTCGACAAGACCCCCTTAAACCCACGAACTACAGGCACCATTGACCACGGCGCCTATCGAATCGAGAAGATCATTTTTGAAAGCCATCCGCAGGTTTTTGTCACCGCGAATCTCTACGTGCCGAATGGGCGAAAGGGCCCATTACCTGCTGTTCTCGCACCGCTTGGTCACACAGCAAACGGCAAAGCCTACCGCAATTATGCGTATGTGTACCAGACGCTGGCGCGCAAGGGATACATGGTTCTGGCCTTCGACCCTTTCGGCCAGGGCGAGCGCTACCAATACCTGGATCCACGAACGAAAGAGCCTCTCTATGGGCCAACGGGAGAGCACTCTCAAGCGGGCAGGCCCATGCTGCTGTTTGGTTCAACTTTCGCACAATACCGGGCGTGGGATGCTGTGCGCGCCCTTGATTATCTTCTTTCGCGGCCCGAAGTTGATCCGGAGAAGATCGGCCTGACGGGCCAGTCCGGTGGCGGAACAATGACGATGTACCTTTGCGCTCTTGAACCGCGCATCAAAGTTGCCGTGGAGGTTGACGGAAATTCTGAAAATCTCGCCGGCCCCTCCTACGCGCCGCCTGGAGCCGTGGCCGATGCCGAACAAAACCTGGTCTACTCTCTTCCGGAGGGCATTGATCGCGGCGACCTGCTGATGGCGTTTGCACCCAAGCCTTTGCTGATGATCTATACTCCCATCGACCGGGGTGCCACGTATTCGCCCACCTACATCGAGGGAACAAAGGAAGTCTTTAAAGAAGTCCAGTCAGCCTACAAATTGATGGGAGCAGCAGAGAAAGCGGAGCTTTTTGCAACTTCGCTGCCCCATGACTACGACTTCTTCAGTCGTCAGGCCGCATATCAGTGGTTCAACCGTTGGCTTGGGCAGGAGACTTGGGGAACTGAGGAAGAAGAGTATGACGAGCCGGCGCCCGGTGCGTTGAATTGCACCTCGACGGGTCAGGTCCTTACGTCGCTGGGGGGGCGAAGCGTAGTCCAGTTAAATGCAGATCGCCTTCAGAAGTTGATGCCGGCCAATCCTCTTGCAAGCACTTTGGAGGAGGTTAAGGCCTTTCGCCAACGGGCAATCAGTGAACTTCCCCGTTTGCTCGCATTGCCCTCGGAGAGGTCCCCGCTTGAATCGAAAACGGTCTCCGCACATAGAAGGAAGGGCGTCCGCATCGAGGAAGTCGTCTTCGAATCAGAACCCTCCATTCGCGTTACCGGGTGGATACTTAAGCCTGATCAAGGAGCAGGGCCGTTTCCCGCTATTCTCTACGTGTCTGAGAGAGGTAAGTACGACACCCCGGAAGAGACAGGAGAATTGGTCCGTCTGGCAAAAAAAGGATTTCTAGTCTGCTCAGTCGATTTACGTGGCCTCGGTTTTTCTATCCCACGTCTGCCGGCTGCTGGTCCGGTCTTCTACCATGGAGAAAAAATGCAGGAGGACTACGCATGGGCAAGCTTCTCGCTTGGCAAACCGATCCTTGGACAGCGGGTCTGGGACTGCCTTCGCTCGCTGGAGTATCTCAAATCAAGGCCTGATGTGGCCAGAAATCGGATACATGGGCTTGGAGACCGCGGTGCGGCCATTGCCTTGCTTATGGCAGGAGTTCTGGACGCGGGTCTGCGGTCGTTAATGCTTGATTCTTCAATAACTACTTACCGGTCGCTGGTGGAATCCGAAGCTTATTCATTGCAACTGCCGTGGTTTCTTTATGGGATTCTACGGCATTTTGATCTGCCGGACCTTGTTGGCACGCTGGCTCCCAGACCTTGCTGGTTGCTGAATTCGACCGACGCGTCAGGGAAGGCTTTGCCCGAATCAAATCTCGCAGACATTTTTAGCCACTCAATGGAAGCTTACAAGAGTAGCGGGGCAACCGAAGGACTGCGATTATCAGTCTGTTCGGACTACTTAAAGCAGAAAATGCTTGACAAATGGCTCGAGAGTACCTAGGTTCCCGGACTTATCTGCTTGACATCCCTTGGCGGGTCAAATAGGATGTGTGTTTTGTTTCACCCATGAAGGAACTCGGGGGACTTCCTTCCGCTAGGAATTGGAAGCTCGCACAATCGTCTACGAAAGGCAACCGGTGACAGAAGCGTATGCATGAAAAGTTCTACACACTGCTCATAACACCTGGCGCCCACGGTAGAGTCCGGAAGATCCAACTCCCGTTCTATGTGGTTCCCGTAATTCTTGGTCTGAGCCTTGTTGGAGTTGTGATGCTTGCCGGACTGGCAACCAGTTATGCCCGGATGCTCGTCAAAGTATCAAACTACAACACCGTTCGAAGCGAACGCGAAGCACTAAAAGAGCAGTTTCATACCCTTGAAAGCAAGGTCACCCGTACTAATGTAAAGCTGAGTTCCCTCCAGACGCTGGCTGCTGAGGTAGCAGTCACCTACGGATTTGGAAACGGACGCCGGCAGACAATTGCGCCGGACCTTCTGAACCTGGCCAGGCAGTCCGGTTCCGGCACCGGCGCGGACTATGACAATACACTCTCCGCAATGAGGACAGTAAGCCTTGACAGCGTGAGCGGCCGGCTGGGCGCGACAGCATTTCCAGGCATGATCGACGACCCCAAGGCCATACCGTCCATCTGGCCCGTGCATGGGAGAGTCACCGCGGGATTCGGACAGCGCATGGATCCCTTCAGCGGCGAGCAGGCCTTTCATCCGGGCGTTGACATTGCTGACTCGTACGGAACCGACGTAGTCGCCACTGGCGATGGCCTGGTAATTGAAGCCGAACCTGATGCAGGCTACGGCCGAAGCATTCTGATCGACCATGGTGACGGAATCACAACCCGCTACGCTCACCTCAGCCGGATCTTTGTCGTTGTAGGAGAACAGGTCAAACAAGGCGAGATCATCGGCGCTATTGGAATGAGCGGTCGAACCACCGGCCCACACCTCCATTATGAAGTTCGAATCCATGGAACTCCTGTGAACCCGGGGCGTTTCCTGCACGGATAAAGACGCTGCTTTCTGAAGACTGGACGCCCCGTACCTTACAACCTGACGATTGCCTCATCGCCTGAAGAAATGTTGTGTCCGTGAAGGATCAAAAGTTGCATTCGACCTTCACAATCGAGTTGCCCACCAAAAGAACAGTTTGCCTCGCTCGTGCTATTCGGCGAAAATTTTCAGATTCTTGGCGGATTTTTCCGAAAACTACATTGACATAGGCCCCTGTTTTCGCCCATCAT
The DNA here is from genome assembly GCA_021789565.1 of Acidobacteriota bacterium. Next base: position 2,599 of record JAJYJL010000394.1, on the reverse strand, counting down.
AAGTGGAAAGGGATAGTTCGAATGGGCGCTGAATTACGACCTGAAACTTCAGCCAATTCGTGCCGCTTATTAGTAAGGAAGAAACCCGGACCAAGAGAGATTGTCCAGTTTGTCGTGGGCGGCATTGAAGTTGGTCAGCAAATTGTAGTCCTGGCAGGACCCGCGTGGCTCAACGAGCTGGCCCGCATACTGGGAGAGCACGGGCTGCGCCCCGAAACCCTCATCCGCACCGGCCGGCTTGTTTTCCTGACCGCACCCGATTGCCTCTCGCGCTTTTCCAAGATGGATGACCCCTGCAAGCGTCCGGTCATCCGGCGCAATGGCACCATGGTGCGATGGGTTTCAGACTGGTCCTGGGCCTACCGAAACGGGGCAGACCCCGCAACCATGCTCCGCTACCAGCGCCGGATTCACGATTGTGTTCACGCGCTTGCCGACATGTCGATTTGCACTGTCCATTGCGATGAAACGATGGAGCGCAGTTCCATGCTGGCCGTTTTGGCGCAGCACCGGCGTGCAACTCGCGTGGCCGACCGCACTGTTTAGATTTCATTTCCACGATCAACAAATCAGACGTTTGAAAAAGCGATCACGGGGAGACAAAAATGTCCAGGTGGCTGGAAGGCCGAATTGCAGTGGTGACCGTGGCGGCACGCGGCATCGGCCGAGCGACTGCGGAATTGTTTGCGCACGAAGGCGCTCGCGTCCTGATGAACGATACGGACAAAGATCTGCTTGCCGAAGCGGTGGACCAGATTTGCAAGGGCGGCGGCGCCGCACACAGCTTTGCGGGCAGCGTCACCGCGCCTGGGTTTGCGGAAGATCTTCTCGAGACGTCGTTCGGCATATACGGCATTCCCGACATCCTGGTAAATAACGCAGGCTTCACGTGGGACGGTACCCTCCACAAAATGACCGATGAACAGTGGCAATCTGTTTTGGATGTCCACCTGACGGCGGCGTTCAGGATTCTTCGCGTCCTCGGTGCAGCCATGCGCGAGGCAGCCAAGCAGGAGATTGAAGAGAGGGGCGCTGCACGTGCCAGAAAAGTGGTCAACATCAGTTCCACCTCCGGCACGCGGGGCAATTTCGGCCAGGCCAATTACGCTGCGGCAAAGGCCGGCATCATAGGCCTCACCAAGACCCTGGCGCGCGAGTGGGGCCCGGTGAACATCCAGGTGAATGCGGCGGCATTCGGATTGATTGACACGCGCCTCACCGCACCGAAAGAAGAGGGCGAGAAATTCAGCCTGCAGCAAGCGGAAGTGACGCTCGGGATCCCCGCCAGAATGCGCGAGACCGCCATCCATGCAATCCCGATGGGCCGCCCCGGAACGCCGCAGGAAGCGGCAGGAGTGATTTTCTTTCTGGCATCGCCCCTGTCGAATTATGTTTCCGGGCAGGTAATTGAAGTGACCGGCGGGTTATAGAGGCGGCCCGCTTGCAGTTCACTCTTCCTGGTGGCACGCCTTCCTGTCAGTGGTAACGTCCCGTATAGTTAGTAGGGTTCTGCGGGACGGTTGAGCATGTCGAATCGGCGAAGCCGCAATCCCATCCTGAAAAATTATCGATACTCAGCACCCCTGTGTTCGAATCGGGGGCCAGTGGCAGAGCCAGAACGTAGTAATATCCCGGAGGAACTCCAACCAATGAGTAGCTTCCGTCCGGGTACGTCAGGCCGTCGACGACCGCGTTGCCGGTGTTGGCGTTTATCGCCACAAGGTGCGCACCAAAGACGCCCGAGCCGCTCACGGAAACCTGGCCGGAGATAGTTCCTGTCGCGGTGCTGAAATTAGCGGAAGGATACATGAAAGAGATGCCAACGGCATCGTCGGTTGCCAGCACCGTTTGCTGGCCGGCGGCGGTGGAATCACCGTAGGGGAACATGACGGCGTGGGCGATCCCGCTATGGTCGAGCCCCAGCATGTGCCCCTCTTCATGCGTGGCCACTGATGGCAGGCTGAAAGTGCCGGACGGCGGCGTGAGCGAAATTGAGAAGTTCACGCTGGGATTGAATTCCATATCCGCATCTCCAATGCAATCGTCAAAGTTGCATATCTTTGAACTCCCGTCGCTGCACTGATATTGGAAAGCACCAGTTGTTCCTGAAGGCCGCGTGACCGTCGCGACCTGCGTAAAAGCGATGGTGCCGGTTGAAAAATCGCTGCTGTTGGTATCAGAAAACCCGATCACATTCTGGCAATCGTTATAAACAGGAGTCGTCAGCGTGGATGTCCCGGAATATTGGGCGGACGCGGTGGTAAGGCTCTGCCCAGTGACCGTGGCGCTGCTCCAGGTGGTGAACGCCGCCGTCAGAGAGTTTTGGATACAGGTCGCCAGTGAACCACTGCAGCCCGTCACGTTATTGTTGGGGGTGTCAGGATTCAGCAGCCACGCCAGTGGCATGGAATTCCAACGGGCAACAACAGGAATCGGCGAGGTCACCGTGCCCAAGTTGTCCTGGAACGGGTTGTAGCCAAACGTCAGGACGGCTGAAAACATGACGGCCAAAGCGGCCGCGCCTGCCGCAAGCTGTGTTTTTCGACTTGCACGTCGCTTCGTCCTCATTGCCCTCACCTCGTTTGAAAGGTCATAGCCT
>JAJYJL010000393.1 GCA_021789565.1 Acidobacteriota bacterium | reverse complement strand
ATCTTGCGAGAGTCTGGCTAATTGGCCACTCTTTTGGGGGTGCCGCTTCTGCTGAGGCGTGCTCCACTGACCCGCGATGCAAGGCTGCCATCGATATAGGAGGAAACCTTTTCGGCAGTGTACTTCAACAGGGAGTCAGGCAGCCCTTCCTGTTTGTCTTGAGCGACTGGACGCTGCACCCGCCCTGGCTTCAGAGAATGCTGGCAAGCGTTACGGTCCGGAGATTTCGCCGGCAGCAGGAAGAATTGAATTTGCAGATAGAGGAGATCTGCCAGGGGTCCTCGCACTGCTGGAAGGCCCACATTCCGGGGACGCGTGATTTCAATTTCACAGACCTTGCGGTGCTCTATAGCCCGGGGATGCGAATGATGGGTTACCTTGGGCCAGTAGACGGCGCCAAAGGTCTTGCCGAAACCGCTGCCTGTGTTCGAACTTTCTTTGACAAAATGCTGGACGTGCCGTCATCTGGTCTGCCTGCGGCAAGCTCAGAACCCGGCTGCATTTATCAGCCACTTGGAAACACACCAGCAAATTCAGAGCAAAATCATCACTGAAAAGGCCCACGAAGATTTCTTCCCTCTGCCGGCAGCCCCGCTGGTATACCACTCGTCACTTGGCGGGATCAGTAACTTAGTGATAAATGATTGCTATTCAGTGACAATGCCCTGCGTTCCTGTCTTGGAGGGATTTTTTTGTGCCATTCAGGATGGTTCATACATGCGGATTGACGTGGACCTTGCATTAATCAATTCCAAACCATATGCGAGCCCTTTTCGTCCATCGAAGCTCGCCGGCCCGAGGGAACACATCGTTTTCGTCCACTTAAAGGACGATCTGGTTCAGGGCGCGAGTGGTTCCTTTTTCCTTGAGCAGCTTCGATTGTTGATTAACCGTGGCGTCAGAAACTTTGTGATTGATCTGCTTGAAGCCGCTGGCATTGATGCCAGGGGTGTTGGCGGTCTTGCCGCTGCTTAGAACTCCGTTCGCGACGCGCGGGGAAACATCAATTACGTCCTGGCCTCGGACCATTTCCTTTCCGTTATCCGCAAGAATCATCTTGACCGGGTCTTTGAGATTTACAAGGATGAGACCTCCACCCTTACCAGTTTCTAAGCAGTTTCCGTATGTTGTTGGGCAAACTCGATTGTTTCCCACGTATGATCACCGGCAGCATTCCCTGGGCTTGCGGCCCTAGCCTGCGGTACGCGTCACAAACGAATTCGCAGCAGAGGTGGCGAGCTTGTTTCCGCAAGGCCCTGAATCCTGTTAAACTTGAAACACTCAATCAAAATCTTTCGTAAGACGGAGGCTAAAATGCCAAAGTTTCTCGTTCGAGCAACTTATTCAGCGGAAGGTTTCAAGGGGGTTATCAAGGACAAGGCCTCGGGCCGGAGGGCGGTCCTTGAAAAGGCGGCAGCCAGTGTCGGGGCAAAGCTTGAAGCCATGTATTTTACGTTCGGGGATTACGACTTGGTGACAATCATAGATGCTCCGGACGGCGCAACACTGATGGCGGTTGCCCTTGCTGCATGCTCTACGGGACTGGCCCGTACCAGCACGACCCCGTTGCTTACCATTGAGGAAGCGGACCGGGCCATTCAGAAGGGTGTTAAGTATCGGGGTCCAGGGCAATAGCCGGGGGCGTTCAGACCCAATCTGAGGTTTTCTCTGATCTTCGGTTGCTGCTTAAAACGAACGCTTTCCTGTCTGTTGCAACAGGAGGAATGTGCTCGCCTGAGCTCAGGTGCGCTTGTGATGTAAGTATTTACTACGGCGCTCGACCCGGACAGTCGTCCCGCAACGGCAGCGAATTGCTGGCAAACCATGGGATGGAGATCGCGCAGATCATTCACGGAGAGGTGCGTTTCCTTTCCGATGTGGAACGGCCGCAGATCATGCAATCGAGCCTTTCGTATTATCCCTCCGATTTGCTCGTGGTCGGCTGGACGGCGGCGCTGGTCTACGACACGGCGGAGGGCGCTGCCCCCCACCATTCAGGTCCTTGGGTATGCAAATACGCAACTTCTCGAGTTTCGCCATTATGACAATTTGCTTACGCGTGTTCTGGATAAATTGTACCGGTCACCTGAATGCCTCAGCGGCCCTGTTGCCGATGGCGGCTGGGCCCGGGAGGCTAAACGCTTGAACATGATTCGCCTGGATGTGATGGAGCTTGCAGAGCGGACGGACAACGCAATCAAATTTCTGAGCGATATGTTCTATGCCCGGCTTTATCGCATGGCGGCGGCAATGGTGGGAGTTCCGGACCACAGGCGACTGGTGGGTGAGAAATTGGGCACTGCGGGGGAATTCTGCCAGGTCGTGGTCGACCAGTTCGAGCAGCCGCGCTCGTTTGTGTTGGAACTCTCCATCGTTATCATCCTGATCATCGACCTCATTCTTCTTTTCAAGGGCAAGTGAAACAAGGCGAAGCATTGCAACGAAACCGGAACTGCGAGTCCCGGCCTTACTGCAGGCGATGATTTAAACGGATGGCCGAGCCCGATTCTCTAGGTGGCAATGCTGAACGTCGTCCAGGGTTCTGACGGCATGTCGCGCAGCAGTGGCGCCTGCCAGTCAAACTCCGGATGTTTCTTCAGGTGTTCGGCGGCGTTGAAGCCTATCCCGCAGCAATGGCCTGCAGAAGCTGTGAGGACCATCTTTTCAATCATGGCTGCGTCCGCGCCTTTGTTTTGCACGGCGCCCGCAATTCCGTACGGCGGCTGCCAGGTGCCCGACCCTCGTGGCGAAAGATCCACGTGTCCGCACAGTGTGCGCTCGTTCGGGTCGAACTTCTTTGCGAAAGTATCATAGTGGTCACCCAGAAACTTCTGTGCCATTGCGATTTCAATTTTGCCCTTGTTCTCAGCCATCAGTTGGTTCCAGCGCACGTGCCGCGCGTTGGCGCTTGCACCCATGTCGTTCAGGTTGAAATTGGTTTCCTCGCTCGCCAGTTTGGGACTTACTGGAAAGTTTGAGCCTACAAAGCAGCCATCCTTCGAGCGCCAGAGGTTGACGTTCTTCAATCCCAGTTCCAGGTCCGCAACCTCATTCGTCTTGTGGTCGGCGATCAGCCAGTTGTTCGCGTAACCACCGTTGTTGCCATCCTTCATGATGCGGACGTAGTCGTCAATGGAATTCGAATACTGCATGCCCTTGCGGGCCCGCGCGAATTCCGGAATGCCCGTGGGGTCGTATCCGGAGAAGCCGGAAATGGTTGTTTCCGTAATGGCGATCCCAGCAGAGTTGATTCCAAAATCATCGCCACTGTGGATGAAGCCCGGAAAACCATCCATCAGGATGCGGTAGCCGTGCGAGGGAACGATGTCGTAGATGATGGTCCAGCGCTCACCGTCCAGATATCCGGTCCAGCAATTGTGGGCGATCACAATCTTGCCATCGCGCGTGTAGCTGCCAGTGGCCGCGAAGGCGCTGCAATGTTCGGGCACGGCCAGTTCGGCGGACTTTTCAGCCTGATGCGTCTTGTCATATTCTTTGACGTAGTAACTCCACTCCATTGAAGCGTTCAGGGAAACCACGTCCCAAAGGTCGAACTTGCTTCCGCGGGCATTCAGTCCGTCGGCGATGCCTTGAAGCTCCTCGCGGTATTCCGCCTCGATCTTCGGCCACAGCATGTTCTTTGCGGCGTCGCGATAGAAGTTCCAATCGTATTTCCGGCCGTGCGTCTGTTCAAGCATGGTAACTTTTGTGGTGTCTTCGATCTTGTCAGCCAGCAGATAGCCATGCTGGTAACCGATTTCCGCGGGCGTCCCTTCCAAATGCACGAACGTCCATCCATTTCTCTCCGGGCTGCGAAATGCGCCCTTCAGCCTGGGGTCGGGTTTCGGTTGATGGTTGGCTGAACTGCAGGAGACGTCCAGCAGCAGCGCGCCGCCGAGACCGGCCAGAGACCTCTTGATGAATGTCCTTCGATGCATAGCTGCCTCCATTCTGAATAATGCAGCATAGAGTACCACTCAAACTGCCCCGAGGAAAAGAAGGAAAAATAGGGGTGTCTTTGTGCCGATAGGCGGCGGGATAAACTACCAGCTATGCAGGTCGCACGGGCTGTCTGGCTTGACACCACTACGAATCCGTTCAACCATCAGCAAGATGAGGAAGGAGGGACTATCCATGCGATCCATCGCAAGGAAAACGGGCAAAAGGCTTTATTAACGGCTTGGGGGTTACGATGCCGTCGCGGCAATTGTTGACGATCTCCTGGCCCGTATGCGTGCAGATCCTGCGTTCGCGCGTTTTGGAGGCGGGCGCAGCCTCGATTCGGTCCGGCGGGGGCGGGAGTTGCTCGTCGGCCAGATGTGCGCCCTCTCTGGAGGCCCGTGTGTTTACACCGGCCGCGACATGAAGACGGCACACGCTGGACTTGGGATCAACGCGCACGAATGGGAATTAGCTCTCCGGCACACCGCTGCTGCTCTGGACCATTTTAAGGTCCCCGCCAGGGAGAAGAAGGAATTTATCGCTCTGTTCGAACGCTACAGGAGCGAGATTGTTGAAGGGTGACCGTCTGCTTTCGTGTGCGGCTATTATTGTCTACTGGCCCGCCGGCAATAGTTCCCCATTACCAGGATCACTGATGCTATCGGGCTGTCCAGCCACCGTCGATCAGAATGGTGTGGCCGGTGATCAAGGATGCAGCGGGCGATGCCAGAAAGACCACTGCGCCTGTTACCTCCATCGGCTCGCCAATCCTATGCAACGCCGCAATCCGCTCGATGGTGTCGGCGCGGAATGCCGGGTCTGCCAGCGCCTCTTCCGTTCCGGGGGTAAAGATAAACGTAGGTGCAACCGCATTCACTGTAATGTTGTATTTGCCCCACTCGACGGCAAGGCATTTGGTCATGTGCGCAATGGCGGCCTTAGTGGTGCAGTACACGGATTCCGTGGGCAACGCCACAAAGCCCGCCTGCGAGCTCATGTTGATAATGCGGCCGCGTTTTTGCCGGATCATCACGCGAGCTGCTGCCTGGCTGGCAAAAAAGGTCCCTTTCACGTTCACAGCCACGGTGTAATCGAAATCTTCTTCCGTGAAATCTTCCGCGGGATTGCCCGGCGCCACTCCTGCATTGTTGACCAGAATGTCGAGCCGGCCAAAGCGCGCGACAACGTCTTCGACGGCTCTGTTGATCTGGTCAAGATGAGCCATGTCCATCTGCAGACGAATCGCCTTTCGACCGATGGCGTCGATTTGTTGATCGAGATCGGATCCGGTGACCCAGTCACGCAGGCCAAGCGCCACATCCGCACGGGCATTCGCCAGTGCCAGCGAAATCGCACGCCCCAGACCACGTGCCGCTCCTGTCACCAGTGCCACCTGCCCGGCAAGACTAAATTCAGGGAACCCGTTCATACATGCTCCTTGAAACAGCCGTTATCAGTTGCCGAAGAATATGGGACAACTGAAACTCAGGTGGACCTGGTGCCGCCTTCTTGCCGTACCCATCACATAGTCGCAGGTTCTGAAACCTCTGCTGATTCCGCGTGGCTGACGTGCATTCTGGAGCCGTAATACGCGTAATGCGTGACCACGGCGTAACAGATAAGCGGCACAATCATCGCGATGGCCATACTGTGCCAAATTCCATAAAAAAGTCCCATGACCGGCGGAGCTGCGGCACCTCCGACAATTGCCATGACGATGCAGGACCCGCCGAGCTTGGTGTTTGTGCCCAGCCCTTTGATGCTGAGCGCGTAAATCGTGGGGAACATCAAAGACATGAAGAAGCTTGTGAGGAATACGGCTCCGACTCCGACCCAGCCTGGAAACAGTACCCCGGTTGCCACCAGCCCCACGTTGATGATTCCATAAACGCCCATTAGCTTGTTGGGGCGGAAGAATTTCATCAGGTAGGTAGCCACAAACCGGCCCACACCGAATGCCACCAGGCTTCCGGTCAACAGGTAGCCGGCGATCTTTTCGGTTTGGTGCGTGTAGTCCTGGATGTATTGGATCAGGAAACTCCAGGTTCCCACCTGCGCGCCCACATAGAAGAATTGCGCTGAGATTCCCTGAAGAAAATGCGGGTAGTGCAGCAGGTCACTGAACCTGCCTTTGTCGCGCGCATCCTTTGCCTGGGCTTCTTCTTTGATCTGGGGGAACTTCGTTCTCAGAATCAAAAACGCCATGATCCAAACGACCACGCCAAGGACCATGTAAGGCCGCACCACGCGCAAGGTTTCGCTTTGAAGGTAAGCTCCGAGCGTGCCCTGAGCCTTGAGCGTGTCAATCTGCCGGCGGCTCAGCTCAATTCCTGAAAAGATGAAAACTGTGCCTCCCAGTGCTCCCGTGATTGAACCTAGTGGGTTGAAAGACTGTGAAAGATTCAGCCGTTGCTCAGAAGTCCTGGGGTCACCTAGCACGGCGATGAAAGTGTTTGAGCCGGTTTCCAGGAATGCGAGGCCGCTGGCGATGACGAACAATGCGAACAGGAAAAATCCGTACCGTCCCAGGATGGCCGCGGGCCAGAACAGGAACGCTCCGGAGCCGAAGAGCAGCAGGCCGGTGACAAGACCTGCTTTGTATCCGAACCTTCGCATCAGGAGGGCAGCTGGCATGGCCAGGCAGAAATATCCCAGATAGAACGCCGACTGCACCAAGCCTGCCTGAAGGCGTGTGATCTGGAACGAGGTCATGAACTGCTTGATGAGAATGTCATTCAGATTGTTGGGAATTCCCCACAGAAAGAACAGAACCGTTACCAGAACAAAAGGTATTGTGTTTCCCGGAGAAAACAAAGCAGGACGTTTGTTCGATTGAGAGTTCATGTTCATGATTTAGATCCGCCAGGGGCCAGGGCCTTTTTGAGCATACGAATTCGCAATGGTTTGAATGGCCCTCGTGAATTTGATTGGGAGTAACGATTCAGCCCCGCAGGCTGCGGTACTCCTGGAGGCACAGCTCCGCAGTTTTCATCTCGGAGTATCGACTGCCTTCCTGTTCGATCAGGTAATACTCAACGCCACCCACGCTCTCAGCAGCAGCGAAAATCTTTTTCCACGGCGCTACGCCTTCGCTAAACAGCACCGCATAGCCCCCTTTGGGAGACCAGTTCTTGAGATGGAGAGAGCGGATGCGGCCGGGATTTCTCTTGATCCAGGCTACAGGATCGTTGCCGGTCTCAAGACAAGTGCCCACATCGAGTTGCAGCATAATGCTCTTGTCAGTATTCGCCGCAAGGACTTCAATCGGCTTTTGGCCGTCCACCGGTTTCCATTCAAGATCGT
>JAJYJL010000392.1 GCA_021789565.1 Acidobacteriota bacterium | reverse complement strand
TCCAATCCTTATAATCTTCTTGACCCCGTAGTCGAGCAGTTCCTCACCAACCATCGCCATGCTTGGACAACCCATTCCGCTCGACTGCACACTCACGCTCACCCCCCGGTGCGCGCCGGTGAATCCGACCAAGCCGCGGTTGTCCGTTATCTGCACCGCTCCGTCGAGCATTCCCGCTAGGCGAGTAATCCTTCCGGGGTCACCCGCGACGAGTACTCGCTCCGCGTATTCGCCCTCGCTTGCGCGTAGGTAAATCGCCATTTTTAATTCTCCTTCATTTTTTCACGTGGCTCGATCGGGGTACTCCCGACTCAAGCTCGGCGCCTCCACGGCAACCATAAAGACGACCACTCGATGCCACTCGATACCTCACCTTCACTTTGAGGCGCCAAGGGTCAGCCCCGAAACCAGATATCGTTGAAACAGCACGTACACGCCAGCTGCCGGGAGCGTACTGAGTAAAGATCCAGCCATCAGCCCTGGAATGCTGACCAGTCTGGAAGAAGCGAGCACCCCAAGGCCAACGGTGAAGGTTCGGACGTTGGGTTCCTGGAGAAACAGCAGTCCGACCAGCAGGTCGTTCCAAATCGGAATGAACTGCAAGACGACCACAGTGGCAAGGGCGGGTCGAGCCATAGGCAAGGCAATCCGCCGAAACACCCCAAAATAGCCAAGTCCGTCACATAGTCCGGCATCGACTAACTCATTTGGGATGCCCCTGAAGTATGTCGTCATTAGGAACGTCGCAAAGGGCGTGCCGACGGCCACGTACACGAGGATTGCGCCGAAGTAGTTGTTGACAAGGTGCACCTTCACAAAATTGACATATTCCGGAATAATGATCGACTGCACCGGTATCATCATCGCGCCCACGATCCCGAGCAGCGCAACACTTTGACCCCGAAAACGCGCCTTGGAGAGGGCGTACCCTGCGGAAGTAGCAACGACAAGGATAAGGGCGATTGCGACAGCACAGACCAAGAGAGAATTGCCCATCTCTCTCACGACTGGGACTGTCGAAAACAGATTCCTCCAGCTCGAGAGCGAGAATCCTCTTCCTACGGCGTATTGTGACTGAGAGCGGAGCGAGGTAATTGCCATGAAGAAAAAGGGGTACATAATCCCTATGGAAATCACCGCAAGCAGGACAAAAATTACGGCTCTTCCCGGCGAACTGACAATCGTGCGGATTGACCTCTTCAAATGCATTCTTCTCGCAACCTTTCGCATTTCATTGGCCTATTCCGAGGGTTGCGCGGCCGTAACTGCCGATGTCGGCTATCAGGTTGATTTGCCGCACCTGCGTTCCGTATAGTCCAGCCTTCAATCATCTTGACGCAGCAAACGAAGTTGCATCAGGCTTACTCCGGCCAAAATGACAAACAACACAATTCCAAGCAGCGCACCTTGACCGAACGCTCCAGTTCCAAACGCCTGTTGATAAATAAAGAATTCGATTGTTGTTGTACCAAAGTTCGGACCGCCACTAGTCATAGTGAAGATAAGGGAGAATAGCGCGGAAAATGCGCTGATGGAGGTGATGACAAATGTGAAGACAAAATATCGACGAAGAAGCGGGACCGTCAGGTGAATGAAGCCCTGCCACCAGGATGCTCCATCTAGCCGAGCCGCCTCGTACACGCCGGGATCAATCGTTGCCATTCCGGTGACGAATATCAGCGTGTTCACACCGACCAAGGAATATACAAAGGTAATCGCAACGGCGATCAGCGCGCTCAATGGACTACCGAGCCAATTGTGTTCAAGAAAGCTCAGCCCTAGACCGCCGAGAAGTCGATTGAGCATGCCATTTTGCGCAAAGGCCTGGATTCCAACGGTCCCGAGAACGACCCAAGACACAGCGGTTGGGATAATAATCGCGGCCCTGAACACACGCCAGCCAAAGACCTTCTCGTTGAGGAGCGCAGCCAACAGCACCCCGCACATCAGCGTGACGGGAACCGCCAGCAGCAAGATCGCATTATTCTCGAGCACCCTCCAGAACAATGGATTGCGAAACGTCGTCAAATACGTTCCGGGCCCAACCCATTGCGAGGTAACGCCGTTCCAGTTGGTCATCGAGTAGTAGATTGCCTCACCGATCGGCAAGACGAGCAGTACTGCCACAACGGCAACCGCCGGCAACACGAGCAGTATGCCGGTACGGCTCCGGTCACCTTCGAAGCGATCGGAACGCCGTCGCTTGGGCCCTGGCGAAGCATCGCCTTCACCAGGGCCCCCGCTATCGACTCCTGTCAACACTTCGACCTTCTCAGAGGACATGAGTCACTCACGCTCACTTTGCTCGTGGCAGCGCAATACGGATTGCTCAATCGCACACCCCTGCACTTCGCCTCCTGAATTTCGTCGCTTCGAATCAGCTCGCGAGCGACAGCAATCGGATATCACACCGAGCGCCGCCGCTCACGAACACGGCCTCCCACACAAGCTGCGGACCTAAGGAACGGAATATCCAGCCCAGTTGGATCCCCGCTCCGAAGCCGGCAGCTGCTGCCACGTCTGGTCCATCGTCGACGCTGCACTTGCGGCGCTTACTCCACCGACAAGCATGTCCGGTATGACACTGCTGCCAGCCGTGACAATCCCTGGCTGCAGGACATTATCAAGCATCGGATAGACCGAATACTTTTGTTGCTGAATCAAACCGACCATCTGCTGGGCAAGCGAATCAGTTGGCGCAACCCCTTTGATGTCAGGGATTAATCCAGCCGCCGCCACGATCTTGCCAGCCGCAGGCGTGGTAAGGAACTGTAGGAACTCTGCCGCTGCCGCTTTGTGCGTAGAATAGCTGGTCATAGCAAGTCCATTGCCCGCAAATGCCACAACCTTCTTTGAAGCCGAGCTTGAGAACGGCGGAACGAACACCCCGACATTTTTTCCGAGTGTGGACTCAAATTGTGCCGTATCCCAATTGCCCTTGATTATGATTGCGGCTTTGCCTTGCAGGAATTTACTCTGGACATTCGTTGCGGTAAGAGCGTTAGAATTGATATAACCGTCCGCGTACAGAGTGTGCCACTTTGAAAGCTGCGTCTCTACGGCGGGGCTAGACCACTTTATCGTACCGTTATAGAGCCCTTCCCACTGCTTCGCGCTAAAGGCGCCCGCCATCAAGTAGCTCAGGTTATACCAGGGGTAGAACTCGCCGCTCAGGTTCTGCGTCCCTTCCGCGATGCAAGTTGCTCCCGTCGCCTTGATCAACTTGCAGTCAGAGAAGAGCTGGCTCCAGGTAGTCGGCGCGGAGGTGATGCCAGCCTTTTGAAACAACGCCTTATTGTAGAAACCAATATAGAACTGCTCTTGTAGCGGCACTACGTATGGATTTGAGGTCTTATTGAATCCGACATTTGACCATTGTAATCCGTTCATCCGCGCAAGATCAGATGCCGGCACCCACTTAGCCAGCGGCTCAAGATAGGACTTATATTGCATCGTAAACAGTCCGGTCCACATATTCACAAGGTCCGGTCCGGATCGCGAGACGGCTGCAGCCTGGAGCAACGCAAAGTAGTTCGCGCGTGGCTGTTGCACATTGGTGATCGTTATGTTTGGATGTTGCTTCTCAAACGCTTTAATCAGTACCGGCACCATCTGTGCCTGATTTCCATTCCCAAGATTTTGCCAGAGCACCAAGTTCACCTTGGCAGCGCTCGCGACCGTTGACGCTGAGCTGCTACTCCCACTCGCACCCGCTGCGCTACCACATGCGGCCGCTAGGAGTGACATCGCAATTGCAGCAGCTGTCAGCCCTCCCCGTCGTTTCAAGTTCATTTCCTGCTCCTCATCTCACTAATCGGATCTTTATCCCCATTGCGTCCAGGTCACCCAGACTCGAACGCCCCCTCACATCTGATACATTCACCCTTTCGACCGAAGCGATCGGTCCGGCGCCCTGTGCAGCACCCCCCCTTTCTTGGTCAATCCGCGAATCAAGCAGTCCATGTCGCGCGGACACACCCGTAAGGGCGGACCAACCGACGGGCAGGCAAGGTGGGCAATACACAGAACAATTGCCCGCTCGGGGTCGAGTCTGGCCCCTCATGATCGAAACCAGTGGACAGGTCGTCGAGCACCAACGCAGGGCCGGCGATCCATCGACCCCGCGGGGATCCGCGCCTTCCGGCGAACAAAGGCATGCGGACGCCTTCCCCCTTGGCGTGCGTCCGGGAAAGGATCGGGAATCGCCTCGGGGCCGCCATGCAGCGCGCCATCCCTTCAATCACCCGTCGTCTCCCCCGTGCTGACTTCGCAGTTGTTCGGTCCTGCCGACCCGTGTTGTGAAGCATGATAGCATGAGATACGTGTCTGTCGAGGAAATCCGACAGCAGTTAACATGTTCTAAACCAAATTCGGTATTATCGAACAACACGCAAAGGAGCCGCCGATGGAGGACACGACCGAAGTGGGCACGACTGTGGATCGGTACACCGTCAAGAGCGTCGCCCGGGCATTGCAGTTAATTTCAACTGTCGCCCTCGGACCGAGAGACGGCCTGTCGTTGAGCGAGATAGCGAAGGACCTGGGTGTTTCCAAGAGCACCGCTCTTTCGCTCGCCCGCACCCTCGTCAGTTATGGCTATCTTTCTGATGCCAAGCCCGGTCCGCGCTATTGCCTGGGCACCGCGCTGGTACGCCTCGGTAACATCGCGGGACAACGACTACCGCTCGTTGACCTTTGCCATCCCCTCTTGGAGGAACTGGCTGCCGAGGCAAGGATGACCTCGCGCGTCGCCGTCAACGACGACTGCTATCCGGTCTTTATCGGCAGAGTCGACGGTCCCGGCAGCGTCAGATTTTACACGCCGCTCGGACAGCGAGAGGTGCCCTATGCATCGGCGGCGGGCAAGGCAATTCTCGCAACGCTCTCGGAGGAAAAGGTTCGAGAGATATGTGCCAACACTGGCCTCTCGCCCCGCACGTCTCACACCATCACCGATATCGATACCCTCCTTGACAATCTCACGACGACAAAGGCACGCGGCTTTGCCATCGACGACGAAGAAGATGCCGAGGGAATCTTTTGCGCTGCTGCCGCATTCTTCGACCACTCGGGCCAATGCGCAGGAGCTATCAGCATCACGGGGATTAAAGGCGACTTGCCAGCTTGGCGAGTCGAAGAACTCGGGCACCTAGTGCGATCCAATGCCGACAAGGTTTCTGCATTGCTCGGCGGGTCTGCCCGCTCGACCGAGCGCACCGGGAGTACCACCTGACCGTGGACGACCAACGATATCAAGCGCTCGTTTCTCACGGTGCAGGCCAAGTCGACCTGGAATCCAAAGTGAAGGCCGAACCTGGTCGCGAAGAGGTTTCGGTGAGACCGTTCGCCATCGGGCTGTGCGGGACAGACCTAGAAATCATCGACGGAACGATCGATGGTGGCTTTATCCGCTATCCGGTTGTCATTGGACACGAGTGGTCCGCCACTGTGGTCACCGATCCGGCCGGGCGCTTGGCTCCAGGCACACCAATCGTCGTTGAAGGCATTGTCAGCTGCGGTGTATGCGCGCAATGCCGTTCGGGAGCAACGAACACTTGCGACATTTACGATGAAATCGGCTTTACGCGAGACGGTGGCGCCGCAGAATACGCGGTGATCCCCTCCAGGTTGGTCCATCCCTTGAAAGAGACCGTAGATCTATCAGCTGCGGCCCTCGTCGAACCCGCAGCTGTAGTCCTTCGCGGTCTCGGTCGCACTCACATCAACTCGGGCATGAAAGTACTCATTGTAGGAGATGGAACGATCGCGCTTCTCGCTGCACACCTGGTCCGGCTATGGTCGCCATCGGAGATCACGATGCTCGGAAGGCGTCGGGAGCAGTCCGACCTCGCACGGCAAGCAGGAGTGACCACTTTTACAATAAATCCCGCGGATGCCGGATCAGCGTTCGACCTTGCGATCGAGGCCGCCGGATCCGTCGACGCCGCGACCACTGCGCTCGCGTCGATCCGTCGAGGCGGCGAGCTGCTCCTGCTCGGGCTACCGCCCCACGGGCAACTTGCTGCGATTCCACTCGACGACGTCGTCAATGGCGACATCACCATACTTGGCAGCTTCAGCTATACGTCGAGCGTTTGGCGTGAGATGGTGGCTCTCCTCAACTCGGCAAAGTTTGACCCTGGCTTTTTGATCACTCACCGCTTCCAACTTGGCCAATGGGCACAGGCAGTCGCTGCCCTGAGGGGCACTCCTGGGCCGCGCGGCAAGGTCCTGCTGCACACAGCACTCACATGAGCCCACCCATGGCAGTCATGATATGGCAAGGCACCCGCTGGTAGCAACCTTCCCTACAGGGCGGGACAGGAACTTCCGGGCAAGATGACCATGACGACTGCAGCGTTGGCCGAGAGCGACCACGATGATCGTGTGACTGATGCCGGGATCCAGCACCACGTGCGCGGCGGCGTTCTTGGGCTTGAGTGCGCGGATCTCGGCCGCCTGCTCGGTGGTGAGACCCTTCTCCTGGCCGGCATCTACCCGGGTTTGGGGAACCCACTTGCGGAGCGTCTCGGCGCTCATCCCGAGCCGCGTTGCGATCGTGGTGATGGCCGCCGACTCCGAGGAGTAGCCGCTCCGGTGCTCCATTACCAGCCGCGTCGCCTTCTCCTTGGTCTCTGCAACCCACCTCTTTGGCATGATGTCATCCTTCCCTTTATAGAAGGTGCGCATCAAACCCGGTGCGGTGCATTTCGGCGGAGGGGGCGATCTTTTCCCTTCTCCCAAGTAATGCTGTGGCAAACCGCTCACTAACCTACACTAGTATCTGAAATATAGTATGCCAGATGCTTGAGTGCCACTCGGACGCCCAGGTAGCCATCGGCATCTCCCTACCATTGGAGGTATCCTCGTGAGTACCAACCGCCTTCTAGATTCCATCAGGCAAGGGCGACCGATTGTGGGCAGCGCCCACATGATCAGAGACGAAGCGGTAACTGAGTCCCTCCGGGGCGTCGCAGCCGACTTCCTGCTCGTAGACATGCAGCACGTCGCATTCGGTCTCGAGTCCCTCCAGAGGGTCCTAATCGCCCTAAATCCGACTGAACTCGGCGTGCTGGTAAGGGTCCCGTCCAATAATCACACCACTATTGGCCAGGTTCTCGACTTGGGGGCGGCGGGAGTGATAGTACCAATGGTCAATACAAAAGACGACGCCATTGCGGCTGTCGCAGCAGCGAAGTACCCCCCGGATGGAATCCGAAGCTGGGGTCCGCGTCGGGTCGCCTC
>JAJYJL010000391.1 GCA_021789565.1 Acidobacteriota bacterium | reverse complement strand
TCTACGATCTCGCCGAAGACCGGAATCATCCTAACCTGATGCTGCAGGAATATATTCCTGGCGGGGATGACACCATCTGGATGTTTAACGGCTATTTCAATACCAATTCCGATTGCCTCGTCGGGTTTACCGGCAAAAAAATCCGCCAATGTCCCATTCACACGGGATCAACCAGCCTCGGAATCTGCCTGCACAACCCGGTTGTCGATGAAATCACGCGGCGGTTCATGAAAGCTATCGGCTATCGCGGCGTGCTTGACATCGGATACCGCTACGATGCCCGTGACGGCCAATACAAAGTTCTCGACGCGAATCCCAGGATCGGAGCGACGTTTCGTCTTTTCGTTGGTGAAAACGGCATGGACGTGGCCCGGGCGCTTTATCTTGACCTGACAGGCCAGGAAGCAATTCACTCTCCCGCAAAAGAAGGGCGAAAGTGGATGGTTGAAGATCTCGACATGGTCTCCAGCTATCGCTATTTTCGTGAGGGAAATTTGCGCTTTTCAGAGTGGCTGCGTTCCTTTCGAGGTTTGGAGGAAGCGGCCTTCATTTCCACAGACGATCCACTCCCCTTCGGCGCAATGCTCGTTACACGCTCGGCAGAAGGGGTCCGGCGCCTCCTGCGGTTGGCGCACCAGACGTTCCGGGGCAATCGACCCAATTTGAGCCAGCCGGCGCACGACGACCCGGCATCAAACTTTCGAATCGCCAACGACTCCTTGCCTCCTCGCACGGCGGGGTGAGTTCAAAACGACCGCTTCGCCGGTTTTTCCTATCCCCAATCAAGGCTAATGGCAGATATCCTGAACGCTCCGGTAAACGCAACGCTGGTTGAGCAGTCGATCAGTCTCGCCGCTACGCGGCGAAGCACGCTTTGGGCGAGAGCCCGGACCTGGTCACCCAAAGGGGCTCTGGCCCTTGTTGATCAGGGCCTGATTTCTGGAGCGAATTTCGTTGTTGGAATTGTGCTGGCGCGGCATCTGGCGCCGGACCAGTACGGAGCATACGCACTCGCCTTTCAGGTCTATCTGTTTCTTTCCGTGGCATATTCAGCTCTTTTTCTTGAACCTCTCAGCGTGTTCGGCTCTTCGGTTTATCGGAAATCGAATCGTGAATATCTCGGTACTTTGCTGCGTATCTATGCCGTTGTGGCGGCCGTTATCTTTCTGGGGCTTTTGACTTGTGCGTGGGCCGTAGGGCGGCTTTCCCCCGGGAGTGAACTAACCTCGGCGCTGATAGGCGTGGGAGTTGCCTCGCCCTGCTTACTGTTGTTCTCACTGGCCCGCAGGGGATTCTACGTCAAGCTCTCTCCCCTGCAGGCTGCACTGGGAGCGCTGGGATACTTCGCTGTGGTTCTCGGCGGCCTGCTGTTCGCATTCCATCGAGGAACGCTCTCACCCCTGGTTGCCTTCCTGCTGTTTGCCGCTGGCGCGGGGGTCACGGCTCCAATGATGCTGGCCAGGCTGCGCTCCTCTCTAAAGCCCCAGCATGCCACGCTTAAATTGTCCGAAGTGATTCATCGGCACTGGGGGTACGGTCGATGGGCCCTCGGCAGCGCGGTGGCCGTCTGGTTTTCCACCGCTATCTATTATCCGATTCTTGGCAGCTTCCACGGACTTGCGGAAACGGGCGCCCTGCAGGCGCTGGGCAACTTCTCCTCTCCCGTTGGGCAGGCTTTCGCGGCCATGTCCCTGCTTTCGCTACCCTATGCCGCGGGCATTCACTATCAACAAACATCCAAGGAAACGGGCCACCTGGCGGCAAAGCTTGCTCTGATTTACGCGGGCGGAACAATCCTTTACTGGCTATTAATCGTTCTCTTTCGCTGGCAGATTGTGGAACATCTCTACGCAGGCAGGTATATGGGAATCGTGGGGATGATCCCCTGGCTGGGGCTCGCTTCGGTGCTTCGAATCTCGGCGACTTCCCAGGCCATCATACTGCGCGCCATGCACGCCCCGTACCTGGTTTTTGTCGCCTACGGCGCAGCCAGCGTGGTCGACGTTGTGGCTGGCATCCCCTGCACATGGGCGTTCGGACTGCGGGGAGCAATCTTCGGGATGGTTCTGGCGAGTGGGGTTGCATTGATTGTGACACTCGTTATGCTTCATCGTCACACACCAGCGAAAAATTCTTAAGATCTCAACTTGACAGATTTGCCTGCCGCCACCTTAAGGCGGGCGGAAGGGACCCCATGGCGGGCCAGTTTGAGACCCGGGAGAAACTTGTGAATGCTGCTATCACACAACGATCGCCGGGCTTTAACGCCTCGCACTCGCAGGACCATTCGGGCAATCGCCAGGGCAAAATGAACATCAGGACTGACACGGTGTTACGAGGACCCGACGACATCAGGGACAGAATAGCCAGCGCACTTTGCGCGAGGACCCAGTCGGTCACCATTGACCGGTACGGTTACAACACTTCCAGGCTCGCGGTGTGTTGTTCGGGGAAGTGGGAAGGGAAAAAGTTGTTTGCGAAAATACTGCTCGCTGATCCTTATCCGATTCCTCCCCGTTTTCGAGCTCCCTGGGAAGCTTCCCCTCGCACCACCGTGCCGGTCAGGGCCGTCAGCGAGCAGGTCGACACCGAATGGGATATGACGATTGAAATGCTCAGGCTTTCAGGCGGACGTTCGGTACCGGTCCCGTTGGGAAGATCACTGGCAGCAAGAACCATCGTGTGGGAAAAGGCCGACGGGATTTCCCTGGTCCAGGCCCTGAAATGGTCGCGCTGGAGGAACCCGGTGGCAAAAGGGGGAGCCGAAGCCCTGTTTAAGGCCGGAAGCTGGTTGCGCAGCGTCCATGAAGCTTCCCATCAGGGAATGGAACTCATTGAAGCCCGTGACCTCGTGCAAACTGCCATCGGTATGTCGCGACAGAACCACAGAAACGGCGGGCGCTATGAAAGCATGGCCTCGAAAATTCTGGAGGCTTCGTTGATGGAAATGGGGGAAACGGGCAATTTCGAAGTGCCTGTCGCGCTCACGCACGGTGATTTCTGCCTTGCGAATCTGCTTTGGAAAACCGCCGAAAAGCAGCTTGCTGTGATTGACTTCGAGATGTCGGGTTTCCGACCCATTTACTACGACCTGTTTGCGTTGGTTTCAGACCTGCGGGCCATGCTGTTGAATCCGATGATTCCCAAGTCGGTCATCCAGTTGTGGGAAGAGTCATTCTGGCAGGGATATGGAGAAACTTCCACGGAGGTCACGGCATTCGTGAAAGGGCTGGCGCTTGCGAGGGTCTTTTACTATCACTTTTCACGATTGCTGACCCGGCGGGAACGGAAGGGGCTGATTGGCGGGATCAACGCGCAACTCTACCGCACGTTCCTGGAAGACAGGATCATCACTCAGCGATTGGATTTACCGCCGGATTTTGTCCATTCCAGTTGCAACTAGAAGGCACCCTTTCCGGCCACGATCTATCAACATCTACCAAGACGAATTTTTCCTAGGAGGAGCAATGCCTGATTCGGAACGCGCACGATTTGACTTAGCCTATGCCCCGGGATTGTATGAAAATCCCGCACCCAACGCCAGCCCGCCGGAGTTCGGCAACAAACGAGACCTGCGCCTGGAAATCGCGGAAGAACGAAGAAGCAACGCCACAGAGTACCTTAAGAAGGCGGTTCAATTCTTCTATCTGCACGGGCCTGGTTTCGTCTTGCGCAAGGCCCTCTGGCGGTACCAGTACACGCGTTTTCGACGACACTGTAACTCCCAGCGGGCCCGAATGGGGGCGAGACCGGTGACCGTAAGGTTTCTCGACCAGGAATTTGAGCTGCACCCTTCCGGGAAGGGACTGAGCGAAGAAATCATGCTGCTGGGCACCCACGAACCCGTCTGCACCAGGGTCTATCTCCAGCACCTTCGGGATGGCGACCACGTCCTGGATGTCGGGTCAAATCTTGGCTACTACGCGCTTCTAGCCGGACGGGCTATCGGCCCGGCCGGCCGGGTGCTGGGGTTCGAACCGGCTCGCGACGTTTATAACATCCTCGAACGGAATGTGGCCCGCTCCGGATTGACTAATATCCAGGTTTTTCCCTGGGCCATCAGCGACCGAAGCGAACCCATCGAGTTCTACGGGTCAGAGGTCCCCAGTTGGGGAAGTCTGATTCGGGATAAGGACCTGTTGCAGGCGCAGCCGACCACCGTCCAGGCCAAAAGGCTGGATGACCTTCTCGATGAGTTTCCAGATTTCCGGCCCACGGTGCTGCGCATGGACGTGGAAGGCGGCGAATTGATGGCCTTGGAAGGGGCACAGCGCCTGCTGCGAGAGCACAAGCCGCGTATCTTTGTTGAAATTCATCCCTTCGCGTTTGAATGGCAGCGCGCCCGCCAGGCGCTCCTGCAACTGCTCGACATGGGCTATTCCTCGGGCGTGGTGATTGAAAGAATCTGGGACGAACCCTGGGCCAGCAATTGGGTGAGGCAGCGCCGCCACTGGTCCGGGTCCACTGAGGAACTGCTTGAGAAGATTGAATCCCGGAGCGAAGCGTTGAATACGGGCGTATTTACCCTCCTTTTGAAGCCAGAAAAGTGATTCGTGGAGGAACCATTGAAAATTCTTCTGGTCGGTCATGCCTGCAACCCCTGCTGGGGCTCAGAACCGGCATTCACATGGAATTGGGCCTGGCATCTGAGTCAAAATCACCAGGTGTGGGTACTCACGCACCCTTGGGGGAAGGATCGCATCGAAGAGTTCCTTGAGGCGCGTCCTAACCCCAAGCTGCACTTTATTTGGGTCAAGCTGCCCGGCCGACTTGCTTGGGACCCGGCAATTCATACGCACGTCAGCTCCTGGCGGTATATCTTGTGGCAAAGGGCCGCGCTGCGCCAGGCACAGCAGTTGCAGAGGCAGGTCCGTTTTAATATTGTTCACCACGTGAGCTGGGGAACCGTGAGCGAACCACCCCTTCTCTGGCACCTTCCTACACCATTTGTCTGGGGACCGGTCGGCGGAGGACAGGTCGCCCCCTCCGTCCTAAGAAGTTATCTCGGTGAGGCGAAAAGAGCCGAGCTGTTTCGAGAGGTCCGAATGCGCTTAGTATCTTTGCGGCCTGCCCTTCGAAAAACCGCTCGCAAGTCGGCGATGATCCTGGCCACGAACCATGAAACAGCACAGATGCTTGAGCGGGCCGGCGCAAGACATGTGAGGCTTTTCCTTGATACCGGTATCGGACAGCAATTTCTTCCACCCGAGGTTCCGCAACGGGTCCCTGGCAAGCAAGTTACACTTCTATGGGCAGGCAGATTGCAGCCCAGGAAGTGCCTTCCTCTGCTGTTGGATGCTCTGGCGCAATGCCAGGACTTGTCGGTGCGCCTCCTTGTGGCAGGCAAGGGAGCCAAGCGTGGTGAATGGGAAGCTATGTCACAAAGGCTCGGGTTGAACAACCGCGTCAGTTTTCTAGGGCACATAGACTACAGCCGTATGCCGGAACTCTACCGCTCGGCAGATGTGTTTATTTTTACCAGCCTGCGTGATGCATTCGGCTCGCAGGTCCTTGAAGCCATGGCGAGCGGACTACCAATCATCGCACTTGACCATCAGGGCGTAAGGGCCTTTATTCCTGACACCGCAGGCGTTAAAGTCCCGATTGCAAGTCCGCAGGAAACCGTTTCACGCCTTGCCTCGGCCATTCGCCTTATGGTCTCGTCCCCACAGCTAAGGATCCAGAAGGGCCAGGCAGCCTGGGAATTCGCACGAGCGCAGACGTGGACAAAGCGCGCCGAACAGATGGGCCATTGGTACGAGCAGATCGTTGGTGAGCGATCAATTCAACAAAGTCAAGTGAATTGAACCCGAGGCAGCATACTGACCTGTAGGCAATGCCTCCAGGGCGCTCAAGACTTAAAACACATTGACAATGAAATTTTTCAGCACAACGTTCAGTAGGTCGGAAGAACGTTTTATCAGGCGAGCTCCAGCGTCCTTGTGGATGTGGCTGGCAGGGCTGTTTGGATTGTTCGGCCTGCTGGCGATGCTGGTGATTGCCCCGATGGTCCTGCGTCATGGCTCCCTTGCCATCCTGGGGATCGTTGCCACTCCGTTTGTGCTGATGGTGCTCGTCCTGGCGTTGCGGGCCGGCCTCCACTATTGGCAGACACTGAAACCACAACTGGCGTGGTACCACGGCCTCTGGTTCCTGGTTTTTGCCAGCGCCCTGGTTTTCAGAATTCGCGGTGTTAACGAGATTGAACAAAATCCCGTGGACGCATGGGCGCTCTACCGCATCGGCATCGAGTTCATTGTGACCATGGCCCTTCTGGTCCGTCTTGCGTTGCGCCGCACACCCTGGCTAGGGTCGATGTTCCGGGGATTTGTCGGAGTCCTCACTGTGTTCGGGTTAGTCGAATTGGGGTCAACGGCATGGTCTGTATATCCAGCGTGGACATTTTACAAAGCCTGCGAATACCTGATGGATATTGCCCTGCTTGGCGCAGTCCTCGCCACGGTGCAATCCGTTAAAGCGTACCGGGACCTCTTCAATTGGACCTGGATGCTTTACGGGCTGCTTCTCGTATCCACCTGGCTGGGGATTTTAATTTGGCCGCAGCAGGCCTTGTATCCCAACGGAAAGAACGTCGGCGTGGGAATACTGGGGATCCGGCTTGAAGGTGTCCTGCCGGCCCTGAGTTCCAACGATGTCGGGACCTTTGCAGGCATCCTGGCACTCATCGCCTTGTGCAGGCTTCTGCCGATTGCGGCAAGGAAATCGGACCGTGCGTGGTACCTTCTGCTTCTTGTTGCGAGCGTGGCCACCATGGTCGTTTCGCAAACAAGATCGGCCCTTGCAGGGGTTCTGTTCGGCCTGTTCCTGCTCCTTCTCTTCTCCAGGCGGCTGGGGCTGAGCGCTTTGCTCACCTTTGTGGTGGCCCCTCTCCTGGTAGCCAGCAGCCTGGGGGGTTTAATATGGACATTCCTCGAAAGGGGGCAAAGTGCCCAGCAGCTTGAAACCCTCAGCAGCCGCGTTGACTGGTGGTCGTTCGCGTGGCAGACCTTCATGCAACGTCCGCTCACAGGGTATGGCGCCTACGCCGCAGAACGCTTTGCTGTGCTGGCCAAGATCGGTATGAACAAGACTTCAACCATGCACAGCGACTACCTGAGCATGATCGTGGGGACCGGATTCTGGGGGCTAATCCTGTTCCTCGTTGCGATGATCGGCACCTGGTGGTTCCTTACACGCTATCTTGTCCACTCGACGGTTATGTCCATGGAGCAGCAATTAGCCTATGAGGCGATAGTAGTGCT
>JAJYJL010000390.1 GCA_021789565.1 Acidobacteriota bacterium | reverse complement strand
ACCCGGTCGATTGAGGAAAGGACTTCACCTTCCAGGCTACCTTCCCGTCAGAAATAACATCACATGAGTCAGCAACCATATAACCTGTATGCATAGATTCTGACGGGGTGGAATTGGTTGACTTTCTCATTTTCGAAAAATACAATTAGATTTATTGGCTCTCCAAGGTGGAGAAGGAGGCGTGGAGTTGGGGACAGGAGTGGGAAGGTCTCGGAAACTCAATAGCCGAGTCGGGTGGATTGTGGTCATTCTGGTTGCGGCTGGCGCGCTGGGAATGGCCGTCCTGCCGGTTTTTGCCAGCAAGGGCAAGGACCAGGCGGCGAAGCTAACCAAGCAGGAGCGCCGGCGACAGAAGGCGATCCAGAAGGAAATGGAAAGCCCGTACAAGCAATGGATTAACGGGCCTATCGGTTACATCATTACGCCCGCCGAGCGGGAAGCATTCAAGAAACTTACCACGGACGAAGAACGCGACCAGTTTATTGAGGAATTTTGGAGACGGCGCAACCCATCTCCCGGCTCGCCTGAGAACTCCTTCAAAGAAGAGTTTTACCGCCGCATCGCTTATGCGAACGAGCACTATTCCTCTGGCATACCCGGCTGGAAGACGGACCGCGGGCACATCTACATCATGTACGGTCCCCCGGATGATGTTGAATCGCATCCGAGCGGCGGCAGCTACGTTGCAAACCCGACCGACCTTCCCTATTCCGGCCCCGACGCCTCCAACACAATGACCACGTACCCCTTTGAGGATTGGACCTATCGGTACATTCCGGGAATCGGGGAAAACGTGGAACTGGAATTTGTCGATCCCACGCTGACCGGCGAATATCATCTGACGATGAACCCTTGCGAAAAAGACGCTATGGCGAATGTGCCAGGCGACATGACGGGATGCCAGGGCGGCGTTGCGATCGGGTCCATCTGGAACCCCAATCTGGTGATCAGTCCCAGCCAGTTGAATGGCAACAGCAGCAACGGCCAGGGAGCCATGGTGACGTCCAACATCATGGGCGCGAAGTACGACGAATTTAACCGCCTCGATCTTTACTCGAAGATATTCCAGGCGCCGGCCGTAAAATTCAATGACCTGAAGACGATGGTTACGTCAACGGTGACTTCACAACTGCTGCCTTTCAGCGTTCGCACCGACTTTGTCAAGATTACCGACGACATGGTCCTCACGCCGATTACCCTGCAGGTCCCGGCTCGCGAGATCCAGTTTGAAAACAAGGGCGGTGTGATGCACGGCATCCTTGACTTTTACGGGCAGCTTACGACCATCGGCGGAAGGGTCGCCACTACTTTTGAACAGAGTGCAGCGGTGGACGTTCCGGAGCATGATTTTCAGGCTTACGTCAATCAGAAGTTCGTTTACCAGAAGGCATTGTACCTGCGCCCGGGACGTTACAAGTTGAGCCTGGTGATCAAGGATGATCACAGTGGTCACATGGGTTCAGAAGACCTGGGAATTCTCGTTCCCCAGTTCAGCAACAATAAACTGACAACAAGCTCGCTGATCCTCGCAGACCTAATCCAGCCGCTGCCGACAAGCGAAGTGGGTTCCGGGCCCTGGGTCATTGGAGGCACGAAAGTGCGTCCCAGCGTGAATCAGGTCTTTACACAGAGCCAGAACTTTGGTATTTACATGCAGGTCTATAATCTGGGTCTTGATCCGAAAACGCACCTGCCGTCCGCGAACATTGAGTACCTGATTTCGAGGGATGGCAAAACGGTTTTGAACCAGACAGAGTCAGCAGCCAGCATGAAGGACGCGTCTGAACAGGTCACCTTGGAGAAAACGATGCCGGCCAAACTGCTCCAGCCTGGGAAGTACACGTTGCAGATTAAAATTACGGATAAAGTGAAGGACCAGACCGACACGCAGACGGCCAATTTCCAGGTGGAGCAATAGGGGTCTGGGCGCGGATTCCAAATGGAAAGCCGGGACAGTTAAAGTCAACCAAGGTCAGGCGAAGGTATTATGCGACGCTCGAATAATCCGAGTCGAAGCGCGGGGTCAATCTCCGCAGGATTCCTTTTCTGCCTCCTGCTGACTGACTGCCTGGGCTTCAGTGCTCAGTATGGCAGGGTTTCTGGCAAGGTCACCGACAGCGCTGGCAAGCCGATCATGGGGGCCACGGTCCTGCTGAGCGGTTCGGGGATTGACTCCCCGAATAACCTGCTGGAAGGCTCGCTTGCGCGGGCTTTCACAGATGCACAGGGCAATTTTGCGATCAACAGTGTGGCTCCGGGGTGGTATTCCCTCCAAGTCATCTCTCCGGCAAAACTGCCGGGATTTCGAAACAGAATTGAAGTGAGGCCCGGGGCGACAACGGAGGAAGCTTTTGCCTTGGGCGACATTCTTTCCGGAATCCGCTGGCAGCGTCCAACCAGCGATGTGCGCGCATGGAACGATGGCTGGAAGTGGATCCTGCGAACCTCGGCCTCGACCCGTCCTATTCTCCGTTACACAAAGTCTGACCGTGACCGCAAGAAGACGGCTGAGCACACGCCGCTTCCAGCGCAGCGAGTTGTAGCCATGGTTCCCGGAACAACTGGTGCCACCGGCTTTTCACAAGATAGCGGAACAGAAACGGTGGTTGCTTACCTGCACCCCCTGGACGCAAACTCTGACGTTCTCGTTGCCGGGTCCGTTAACCGAAGTAATGTTGCCGGTTCGTCGATTGTTGCAGATTACCGGCGAGGGTTTCTGAACAGGAACCATGAAGAGATCAGCCTTGCGGTCCATCAGTTGAACATGCAAGGGACTGATAATCTCGTTCCCGCGGCGAATGGGGCTGATGTGCCCATGTCGCGTGGAATGGTGCTGCGCTATGTCCAGACCCGCCAGCTTACCGATGCTCTGACACTGACGGCGGGATTCGAAATGAAGTATTTGAATGCCATCGGCGACGCCGGTACCAGCGATCCGGATATCGATCTGGCGTACACTCTTGACCCCGCGACGGTCATAAGCTTCAGTTACGGTTCGGCCAGCATGGATCAGCCGGACACGCTGTTGCAACGCATCGGGGACCTCAACGCGTTCCCGCAAGTCACGATGCGGAACTTCCGGCCGCGGCTTGAAGACGCCCGGCACGCTGAAGTTCGTTTGCAGCGAAAACTTCGCCGGGGTTCGCGGATCGAGTTTGCTGCCTACCATGACGCTTTTCAGGACGTGGCAGTCTGGGGTATTGGCGGAGTACAAGAGTTGAGGAGTTCATCCCCGGCCGGTAACATCTTCATCAGTCCTGGAGGTAGCAGGGCGGTCCTGAACGCTGGCAGTTATGGCACCTCCGGTGCAGAAGTTGCCTACGAGCAGCAGTTCGGGCAGCGTGGCCATGTTGGCGTAATGTATGCAGTTGGTGGCGCGTTGGCCGCTGACCATTCAACCGGATTCGCTGGCACGATTCCGGTGGATGCGGCAAACTTGCCCGATTACGTTCGTGCAGAACTGACGCAGTCTCTTTCGGGCAGATTCTCGGCTTTCGTTCCAGGTCTGAATACCCAGATTATCAGCAACTATAGCTGGCTTCCTGCCGGCCGTATCACGCTGGTTGACCCTTACGGCCAAAGCAGGATGGAACTCCAGCCTTTCTTGGGTTTGCAGATCCGCCAGCCACTCCCGAGGATTGACATGCTGCCTCTGCGAATTGTAGCTATCGCTGATTTCAGGAACCTCTTGGGCCAGGGCTCTGTTTCGATCAGGCAGGCAGATGGCAGATCGATATTGCTTACCCCTGCTTATCGCACCCTCAGGGGTGGCTTTGCAGTCCAGTTTTGAGATCCTTATCCGGGGTCCTTTTGCTTTCCTCGAGCTATCACTGAGGCCTAAATTCAGATCTTGGCGGGCACGGGAAAGCGGCAAATACAAACGTTTGGAGGTTGGGATTATTCCAGTTTTCATACTGGAAATATTAGATGCCATATAATTCCTATCTCGGTAGTTTAGCCAAACTCGTAAGCAGTGCAAGATGCGCTGAAAATCAAGGGAAAGACCGGGGTTATGAAAAGGAACTTAAGTTGCTACGTTTCTTTGATAAGTCCTTGTTTTGTTGCGGGGTAGCGCAGGTTCCATGAGCGTACGAGCTCCATATCGCTTCTTGACACTCCTGCTCGCGATAGTGAGCGTGGCAATTGTTATTTTTGCCTTCATTAACTTCCAGCAGAGAAGGGTCTACCAACTCCCCACCGATGGCGTTTCTTGGGTGACAACCCCCGAAGGGTTGAAGGCATGGAGTGTAGCGCCGCATTCCCCTGGGCAGCAGGCCGGTATCATTGCCGGTGACGTCCTTACATCGATTGACGGCCGCTCCGTTAAGACTACGGTTGACGCAACTCGCGACATCTTTGAGAGTGGCGTGTGGTCGCGGGTCACATACGACGTGGTTCGTGCAGGTGAGTCCTTCAAAACCAGCGTGATCCTTGCGCCCGAGAACAATTCTCCGGGTGTGCACGGCTATCTTGAAATTGTCGGCCTCCTTTACTTGATCATCGGGGCGTTTGTTTTTTTACGTCGCTGGTCGGCGGCAAAATCGCTGCATTTCTATCTTTTCTGCTTGGTGTCGTTTGTACTTTACTGCTTTTCATATACGGGCAAACTGAACCTTTTTGATTCCTCGGTATACTGGCTCAACGTAGCGGCCCTCCTGCTGCAGCCGGCGGTGTTTCTGCATTTTTGTCTGACGTTTCCGGAGAAACCCGGGTTTGTGGAACGTCGGCCTTACATTCTGCCTGCCCTCTACGCTCCGGCTGCGTTTCTCCTGGCGTTTCACGCCTTGGTGATGGCGGGAGCTATTACTTTGCCGTTTCCCATGCTTTCGGTTCGCTGGCTGTTTGATAGCGTGGAAATGGGCCATCTGGCCGTTTACTTTACCGCAGGAGTTTTCTTCCTTTTCCGCTCCTATCGCCGGGCGAGCGTTCCCCTGGCCAAACAGCAGTTGAAGTGGGTCACGCGGGGAACCGCGCTGGCAGTGGTCCCGTTTGTCGTTCTCTATGCGGTGCCTTATTTCTTGGGGATGGGATTCATTCCGGCGGACTGGATGAAGCTCTCCGTCTTTTCGCTGGTTCTGCTGCCTCTGACGTTTGGCTACGCGATTGTGCGTTACCGCCTGATGGATGTTGATATGATCTTCCGCCGCGGGATTGCTTATGCTCTGGCAACCGCTGCGATCATCGGCTTTTATTTCGGGCTGGTATTTCTCTTTGCTGACTTTTTCCGGAACAATGCGCTGATCAGGAGCCAGGGAGGATGGCTGATGGCGATTGTGGTGACAGCGCTGTTGTTCCAGCCCATGGTTACGCGGATTCAAATACGGCTGGATCGGTTCTTCAACCGCGAGCGCTACGACTACCGCCGGACGCTTCTGGATTTTGCACGCGACCTCGGCTCCGAAGTTCATGTTGATTCTCTTCTGGACCAGACGGTCGAGCGCTTGGCGGAGACCCTGGGAGTTGACCGGGTAGCGGCGTTCTTGACATCGGAAACGGGAGAGCTTTGCTTGGTCAAGTCGCGTGGTATCACGTTTTCGGACGATCTGGACTTGAGTTTCCTCGATTCCCGCCAGATCGCAGCAGGCAAGGGCTACCTGTTCTTTGAAAGCGTGAGGAACCCGGTTGATTTTTCGCCGTCTGCACAGCAGACCATTGAAAGGCTGGGCCTGCATTACTACCTGCCGCTGAGGGTGAAGGGAAACACGCTGGGCTACCTGGCGCTGGGGAAGACCGAGGATGACGATTTCCTTTCCAGTGAAGACGTTGACCTGCTGCAGACGGTTTCGGGTTACGTCGCTATGGCCATTGAAAGCGCCCGCCTTTATGAGTCGCTTGAGCGCAAGGCCTTCGAAAACCAAGTGTTGAAGGACTTCAGCGAAAATATCATCGAGTCTATTGATGCCGGTATCGTGGCGTGGACCCCCGAGCAATTTATCGAGTCCTGGAATCCTTCCATGGAGAGGCTCTACGGGATACCCAGTGCTGAGGCTGAAGGGAAGAAACTGACGGATGTTTTCCCGCCCGAGTTGATTTCAGAGTTGCCCCGGCACTCGGAACCTTACCGGTCATTAAATCTTTACAAGTTCCGCCTGAATAATGCCGCAGGGCGCGCGCTGATTGTGAACCTTTCCACGGTGCCTCTGCTTGGCAAGAACGACCAGGTGATTGGCCGCCTGCTAATTATGACGGATCTTACGGACCGCGTTGAACTCGAAGACCAGTTGGTCCAGGCTGAAAAGCTTTCATCGATCGGAGTGCTGGCAGCCGGGGTCGCGCATGAGGTGAACACTCCGCTGGCAGTGATTACTTCGCAACTCCAAATGCTGATGCGGCAACTCCCTGCGGATGACCCGCACTCGCCTGTTCTTGAGAAGGTTGTCAAACAGGGATTCCGGGCGTCAGAAATCATCAACAATTTGCTGAAGTTCTCGCGCGTCAGCGGCAGTGAACGCAGTGAGCTGGAAATGAACAAGATCGTCCAGGAAACCCTTTCGCTGGTGGCGCCAGTCCTGCGTACGGCAAAAATCAGCGTTCAGACGGACCTTGATTCGGACCTGCCATCCATTCATGGAAATGCCGGCAAGCTGCAACAGGTTTTCATGAACCTGATTATGAACGCCCGCGATGCAATGCCTTATGGAGGAGATCTGACCGTGACGACCAGCACGGTCGATTCAACAGTCTGTGTCGAAATCGCGGATAATGGCGTGGGCATTTCCCCAGAAAATCTCCGCAAGATCTTTGACCCCTTCTTTACCACGAAAGCAACCAACCGCGGCACGGGACTTGGTTTGGCGGTAAGCTACGGCATCATTTGTGAACACTCCGGGAAGATCTATGTCGACAGCTCTGTCGGCCGCGGAGCTTCGTTCCGAATTGAATTCCCCGCCTCCAGGAAACCGGTCCATGTCGTCTAAAACGGGCACGATTCTTATCATTGATGACGAAGCCGAAGTTCTGGCAAGCCTCGATGAACTCCTGAGGATCGAAGGCTACCAGACAGCAACGGCGTCAACCGCGGCGACCGGGCTGGAAAGGCTCGGCAAGGAACCTTTTGACCTCGTCTTGCTCGACATCAGCCTTCCTGACTCCAACGGAATTGACGTTCTACGCACCATCAAGCGGGATTCGCCGGAGATGCCGGTGATCATGATCACCGCTTATGATTCCAGCCAGATGGCCTTTCAAGCGTCGCGTGAGGGCGCAGAAAGTTACGTTACCAAGCCGTGGGACAATGACAAGCTGCTCCTTGAAATTCGCAACCTGCTG
>JAJYJL010000389.1 GCA_021789565.1 Acidobacteriota bacterium | reverse complement strand
CCGGTCTGCGCGAACTTTTTCCACATCGAGCAGTTGGAAGGTTTTCTGTCCGCGCAGGCGCACGGGCCGATTCAACACTCCCGCAGCAACCGGGATGGCAGCCAGCAGCCACAGAAGGCGGCTTCGCTTCCGCAAGCGAATGATCGAGATGTTCATACCCCCGCCCATACATCGAGTAGTCTACTCCGGAAATAAGGTTATCCACCCAGGCTTGCACAATTGCCCAACGCTGGGCGGACGAAACAGGGCCGCATCCCGCGGAGTGTCTTCTCGACTGGAGCGCTATGCACAGGCCAGCGCGTTATGCCAGGTTCATCTTGCGCAGAAGGGCCGTGAATCGTGGGTCGGCACGGAGCGGGTCCAGGAAGCAGTAGCTCTTAATGGGAACCATCATGGGATCGCGCGTGTCAACGGCTCGATCCATCCAGGCGAAAGCGTCGTCTATTTCACCCAGCCCGAGGTGAATCCAGGCGATGCAGGTGGGGGGAAGGTAGCTTTGCTTGGCAATCTCGTGGAAGCGCTGAAGCAAGGCTCGCGCTTCGGCCGTTTGCCCGGCTTGTGCCAGCGCCAGTCCAAGCCATTCGAGCACGGTGGGAGAGTTTCCGGAAAGTTCCGCGGCCTTCTGGAGCGCGGGGATCGCTTCCTTAAATGCGCGCTGCATGGTGCGGACTTGCCCCAGCGCACAGTAACCCATAAAGTTGGTCGGGTCGAGTTCGATCGCCCGGAGCGCTTGCTCCACGGCGCGGTCGAATTGGCGAGCGAACCAGAGCATGACGCATAGCCAAACATGCATGGGCACTGAGAGAGGATCCGACTCGAGCGCACCTTCCAGCTCTCTGATCGCTTCCTCAAGGCGGCCCTGCGGCATCAATCCGCTGAGCGCGTACCGAAATCTTACCACCGGCGAAAGACGGCTGAGTTGTAAGGCCAGTTGCATTTCGCGCTCGACCTCCGGCCAGTTGTAGTCGAGTTCCTTGCGATACATGCCGATTAGGGCGTGCGTATCGGCCAGGGTGTTGTCAATTTCCACCGCCCGCAAGGCATAGAACAACCCCGCTGAGCACGCTTCCTTTGGCGGCGCAAACCCATAAAAACCCAAAGACCAGTAAAGTTCCGCGAGACCATCGTTCGGGAGCGCGAAGTTGGGGTCGCGCGCCAGGGCTTCTTCAAAATACTGCCTGGCCTTGGCCATATCCTCCGGCGTGTACTTATTGAGATGGAAGCGGCCCAGGAGAAAGGCATTATAAGCCGCGGGGTCTTCAGTCAGCCTTCTGGCAACGTGGCCGCCCGCCGCACCGGTGCGCATTTTGCCGGCAGCCGACGGGATATGGGCGGCAATAGCCTGCGCAATGGACCCTTCCAGGGCAATGACGTCGCACAACTCGGCATCATACCTCTGGGCAAATAAGTGAGCCTGATCTTTGGCCTGGATAAGCTGCACGTTGATTCCGACCCGGCCATCAGTGCGGCGTACCCTGCCTTCCACAACATAATCAACCCCTACTTCGCGTGCGATCCTCGCCACATCCTTGTGACTGTGCTTGTAATGCATGCCCGTGGTGCGTGCGATTACGGCCAGATACTCAGGCGCCAGGTTTGCCAGCGCCGTGATGATTTCGTCCATCATCGCATCGCTGAAGTATTCTTGCTCCGGATCGCCGCTCAGGTTAACGAAGGGAAGCACCAGAAGGCGGGCTCTGGGAGACTGCGTGCGCGCGGAGGACGGAGGCTCTTCCGATGTGCTTACCAGGAAGCGGTAACCGTGCTTGGGCAGGGTTTCGATAAAACGGGGATGCTCGGCTGAGTCGCCCAAAGCCTTTCTCAGCCGCACAATTGCAGCGTTGAGGTTGCTTTCGAAGTCGACGAACACCTCTTCCCGCCACAAGCGCCGGTAAAGTTCATCCCGTGTAACAACCTCGCCTGGATGTTCGAGCAAGAAGCCCAGTACCTGGAAGGACTTTTCGCGAAGGTTGATCCTCGCCCCGCGTCTATAGAGCTGGCCTGACGCCAAGTCGGCTTCGAAACAGTCGAAGCGGATCCTGCTCGCCACGTTTAGACTCCGGAGAACTTTATAGGCGTAGGATACCACTGGCGGAGTTCGCCGTCAACCGGCGTGTTTTCGGAAGGATACGCGTTAATGCAAATTTTAGTTGGAATTCAGCCTCCGTCCATTGTCCATCCCTCCCACTTCAACTACTTTGACAACATGCGCGGGGCCACTTTTACTCGTCAAGTAACACCGAGGAGGGCCTCGCCAATAGTTCCATCCGACTAAGACTCTCTTGGGGGAGGTTTGGTCGAGGGACTCCAAAGGAGGGTAAAACAATGCGAAAACCCATCTTGATCGCGGTGGTTCTGGTCTGCGGCCTCTTTCCAGTGGCTACATTTGCTGATC
Source organism: Acidobacteriota bacterium (assembly GCA_021789565.1). The sequence continues at coordinate 4,874 of JAJYJL010000389.1, read as the reverse complement.
AAAACAGCCAAGGTGATTCGTCCGCGGTCTGCACTGTGGCAAACGTCGCCGGGACCTACGGATATGTAGGTTTTGGGACCGTATTACCTTTAAGCCCGCTTGGCTATCCGGCGGGATCGTATTCCTCGGTGGGAACTTTAACGTTCGATGGCAAGGGAAACCTTCTCATCGCTAACACCGAGAGAATTGACGACGCTTTCAATCCCACGGACCCCAGTCTCGCGGTTCCTTACGCTGCTACCTATACGGTGAACAGCCAATGCATACTAACATTCACAATCACTGGTATTGCGACCGCTGGCATACCGGGCCCCCACTTCAAAGGCGTGTTTGTGGACAACCTCAAGAGAATAGTGGCCATGAGTCTGATCCCGGGCGCTGTTGTGAATTATGTGAGTACGACCAAGGTCGCACCCAGCAATTAGGCGGAGCAGCCACTTAACCCAGTGTGGACCAAGGCGCAACAAGACCGGATGGCCTTCGTTCGCGGTGCAGCCGCTTTGAAAGCGGGGGTTGCGCCGCGAATGGAGGTCTCTCGAATGGGATCGAAAGCACCGTCCGAGCGGTTGATTCCAACGCTGTACCAACTTGAGTCGATCAGTGACCGACATAGGTGTGCAACAAAACAGAAGCCGACGGAAACGAGTCCTCATGAGACCAAGGTATTTCTTCCGGCGTCAAAAGTCAGCCCGGAATCCAATTGAAATCCAGTCTGCTGCGGACAAACCATGGAGCCGGACCTCGCCCGGGCGCATGACCGCGAGGGGCAATCATTCTTCGCCGCCGTATGGCGCTGTCCAAAGTGTGGAAGGATTATTTTCTCGGCAGTCCATGGTCGTGCCTTCTGGTTGAGGGCTTAACTCAGCCCGTCGGGATGAAAGCAGCTGTATAGGGTGAGACTCCACAGGGCTTTATGGTCGTAGGATACCGCTGGCGGAGTTCGCCGTCAACCGGCGTGTTTTCGGAAGGATACGCGTTAATGCAAATTTTAGTTGGAATTCAGCCTGCGTCCATTGTCCTGTCTCTCCCCCTGGCAGTAGTGTTGGACCACAGGCGAGTTCTCTCAGGCCCGTCTCGATCTTTTCCAGACCTGCCCGATGCGGCAGGGGGAGGTGTTTATGAATAGGCCCGTCAGATGGATGGTCCTGGGTCTTTGTTTGCTTCTTTGTATGGTATCCGGCTGTGGTGGAAACCCGACTACACCTCCGTCTAATCAGGTGAGGGTGTATGTCTCGCCCAAGTCAGCGACCCTAAGCGCGTCCGAAACACAACAGTTCACTGCCGCAGTTGCCAACGCAACAAACACCGCGGTGACATGGACGCTTTCCGGGTGCTCGGGAGATGCTTGTGGCACTATCAATTCGAGCGGTCTGTATACCGCCCCGTCTTTGATTCAAAACTACATTAACGTGACAGTCATAGCCACGTTGCAGACGGACTCAACGATTAAAGGCGCCGCGACAGTGGAGAACGCCCCGCTTTCAGTGGCAGTGTCGCCAGCACAATCACTGTCCTTAGGCGCGCAGGAGACGCAGGTTATCACCGCATCCATCACCGGGCATCCAAACCGGGATGTTCGATGGAGCCTGTCCGGCACGGGTTGCACAGGCAACGCCTGCGGCACGCTGACCAACGTGACGGGGACCTCGGTCAGTTTTAATGGGCCCGTTGCCGTGCCGAATAGGTTGGTGGTCACTGTGACGGCCACATCGGTCGCGGACAACAGCAAGTACAGCTCCGTCACCATCCAACTGATGCCCATCTCGGTCGCAGTGGTTCCCAGCCCCGAGACGGTGGCCGCGCCGTCCGGCACGCGGAACTTTCGGGCCGTCCTTCAGTACGATCCGACAAATGCAGGAGTCACCTGGAATCTGTCTGGTGCAGGCTGCCCCGGCGATGGCTGCGGAACCCTCACCGATGTGACATCCAGTTCCGCGATTTACCACGCCCCAGACATAACGCCCGATCCTCCCACGGTTACCCTGACGGCCACGTCCGTCACCGACAACACCAAAAGCGACGTGTCGACGATTATGGTGTCCGGCGCAGTTTCGGCGTTGAAGGGTAAGTACGCGTTCCTGATCCGTGGTTACCGTCGCGTGTCAGGGATCGTGACGGTGGAAACCATGGCCGGCCACTTCGACGCCGACGGCAATGGTGACTTCGTTGGCCTGTGGGACGCCAACCGCGGGCCAACTTCCGACCAGGCCCAATCCATCATCGGCACCTACACCATCCATCCGGACGGCCACGGCAGCATGACCATCGAGGCCGGAAAAGTACTCCTGAGGTATAGCCTGACGATTGACCCACAGGGAACCACGGCCAGACTTGCCGAAGCCACCACCGGGATCGTTATGGAAACTCCGGGTACGCTAACGGACTCGGTGCCCGACGTGAGGGAATCGTCCGGCATCATTACCAGGCAGGATACAGGATCGTTTGCGTTGTCCTCTGTTGCGGGCGACCGTGTGATCGCCCTGTTCAGCCAATACGATGCCGCCTTGGGGAGATTCACCTCAAGTGCAGGCGGAATCCTCAGCGATGGCGTAGCAGATCTATCCTGGCCGAAGCAGACGGGCCAACAATTTACTCACCAGACGCCCCTGACCGGTTCGTTTGGACCTCCTGACCCTGGTACCGGGCGCGGAACGGCTACACTGACTACCGATCAGGGAGTTCTCAATTTCGCCTACTATGTCGTGTCAAACCAGAGCATCCTGCTGGTGCAGACCGATGCGTGCGTCGAAGGCATGCCGACACTAGCGTTCGGCGGTGAAGTGCGCCGCCAGATGGGCGCGGGCGCCTTCACCAACGCCTCGCTCAACGCTCCCCTCATCTTTAACCTGAGCGGCATGATCGGCTTGTTGGGCACCGCCCCTTTGAGCCGGTTTTGGGGCCCAAAGTATCCTGTGATCACTATTGGCCAGATCCAGCCCAACGGTGCGGGCTGGCTCGCTCTCACCTCCGATGAGAATGGAACAGGAACCGTGGCATTGAACCACACCGACTCCGGTGGCTACTCGGTTGAGGCCAACGGTCGGGTGGCTTTGACCCTCCCCGCTGCAGTGAACTTCACAGGTGTTCCCATTATGAAGGCTCTCGCCTACCTGACAGACCAGAACACCGGCTTCCTGATCCAGGAGGGCTTACGAGGTCCGGCTTTCGGCTCGTTCGAGCCCCAGACCGGTGGCCCCTTTGGTCTCAATGCGCTGAGCGGAACCTTCCGGTTCAACACTGGTTTTCCCACCACAATCCAGTCGTTGAATTCTTCGGGTTTGTTAACACTGGGAGAGGACGGAACGGCGGCTGCCACCCTTTCCGGAGCGATCGGCGATTTCAGCGGGGTGCTTAGCGTAGATCCGAGCGGCCGGGCTGTCCTGACGCTAACAACATCAGTGGGGACGGATCCAGGCCATATGATATTGTGGGCAATTTCTTCGTCCCACTGGGTCGCCCTATTTAGAGGGGACGCCGGATACGCCCGTCCGGTCTTGGTGCAGCTTGAGCGGGTGAAGTAGTGTCGGTCCGGCTACGACCGACCATGATTTCTGGGAAACGTTGCTCGAATATGAGAGGTAAGCATCCTTGGCTATGACGCGAAGTGTTTGTTGACTCCAGGCCAGATCCTGTATAGTCGGCTACTCGGACATGTGCTGATCGAAGGTTCCCGCAAAGTTTACGATGTTCAATGAACACTTGAAAAATTTGGCTCCTCGGGCAGGACTCGAACCTGCAACCCTTCGGTTAACAGCCGAATGCTCTACCATTGAGCTACCGAGGAGTATGAAAACACTGCCCGAATTCAATTCAGGCGAAACCTCACTTTATAGCACAGCCTGAAAATTTCCGTCAACGCAGCGAGAGCCGACATCACGCATTAAAGAGGTTTCCTGGTCATGGGGGAAACAGCTACTCTGACTGACAAACCACCAGAACTGAACCCCGCCGCGGGCCCGGAAAGTTTCACACCAGAACCCTTCCTGTTATGGGAATTGCCTTGAAGTTAACCGCGGGTGCTAATCGGCACTCACCAGGAGGAGAGAAAACTGTCACGCCTTCTTTTCTTCTTCGGTCTTATCCGCCGGCTTGTCCATGCCGCCTCTAATAGCGTCCTTAAATTCCCGGATACCCTTTCCCAATCCCCGACCAAGATCGGGCAACTTTCCCGGCCCGAAGATGATCAGAACGATCAGGAGGATAAAAAACAGATGGGTTGGTTGAAGCAAACCTTCCATTTCAAACTCCTTCTGGTACGAATAGGGACATGAAAAATACAATACAATTATAGCCTAAGCTAGGCAAGAACCCAATCAAGATTTCTGTCGTGAAAAAACCATGTCCCCAGGCTTAATTCCGTTCTCGTGGCAGAAGTCAAGGTATAAGGCCGCATAACTCGCTGTGACGTAGTCCTGTTTCCGGTATCCCAGCCGACGGGCAGCCCGGCCAATCCATCTGGCTGGGCCTTCCAGCTCAATGAAGTATCCTATGGGCGTTTCATCATAGGCCAGCAGGGGAGCGCCTTCCACTTTCCTCCGGCCATCTTCCGCATAGACTGTCCGGTGCTTATCATACCGGAAAATCGATCGCAGGCCGAGGGTCGCAAGAATCTGCTTGAGAGCGGTTGCGTCTTCGACTTCCGTCTCCAATTCGGTCCGGATCTTATAGGTTTCCGAGGCATGCGGCGGACCCTTGAAGGTCAGGATGTGACGGTTTCCTTCCTCCCGCAGACGCAGCAGCGAACGAGAATGGCGCAACCGCGAGTCGCGAAAGTCAAAGACGACGTTCGTCTCAAGGTGCCGCCGCTCAACCACCACGAAGCCGCACTCTTTAATGCGCTTCTTGAGGGCACGCGGATCCACAACTCTTAGCTT
>JAJYJL010000388.1 GCA_021789565.1 Acidobacteriota bacterium | reverse complement strand
TTTCCGCCGCCGTGGCAGGGCGCATTATATTGCCATTCCAGCCATTTGGAATCTCTGGCCGCATCGTACCAGCCGCCAGCTTCCAGCATCAGGCACTTTGCCCCTGCCTTCGTCAGGTTGTAGGCGGCCATCCCGCCGCCGGCCCCTGAGCCGACAATGATGACGTCATAAGGATTAGTAGCAGACATCGTTTGGGGCATCGTTTTCTCCTGAAGATCGAATCCTTCCTCCGATGCGGCCGCGCACAAAACGCAGGCGGTCATCCTGGAGGCCGTCGCTACTTACTGAAGGCGAACAATGCAGGCGCCCGTGCGGTTGTTTCCCTGGTTGTCAAATGAAATCGTGCCGGAAACTCCCGCAAAATTGTTAATGCCTGAAACGCGGTCGCGCACACGAGCGCGGTTAGGGCCGGCATCTCGAACCGCCTGCGCCACCAACCGAACCGCGTCGTAAGCCTCGGCAGCAACGGGGCTCGGCAAGCTTCCTGCAGCCGCCTTATAGCGGCGCGCAAATGTTTCGCGGGAATGTGTCTCATCAAGCGAAGTAGCCACCGTGTAGATGCCCACGCCTGCCGGATCTTTAATTCCTGCTGTATTCTGCGGTCGAAACTCAAGCCCCGAACCTTTCTGCACTGCCTCTTGCGAAAGGTAAATGGGCACATGGACTCCACCCGATTGAATGGCTTCCAGCATTTGCCGCGCAACCTCCGGGTTTGTCCAGAAAACAATCGCCTGAGGCGGTTGCGCTTTGATGAGATCCATCAGGGAGGCAGCGTCCGGCTGCAACGGGTTAATCGCCAGTGACGCCGGGGCTGCGACTCCGAGCTCGTGCGCGGCCTCAATAAATTCCTGGCCCCCCATGCGTCCGTCATGATCGCTCTCGGTGACCAGCAGGACGTGCCGGAAACCCCGCACGCGATAAATGTCCTGAGCAATCACCTGGGCCTGCTGAGCATCGCTCGGGCCCAGTCGAAAAATCCACGGGATATTGATCTGAGTTGTCGTCGCGTCCGTGGAAAGAGTCAGGATCGGAACACCGATCCTGTTGCCGACCTGCTCGCTCAGGTGCGCCGTGGAACCGTTGGCAGAGGTGATGATAGCAACCGACTGATCATTGAAAACCATCCGGAGGACAGCATCGGTCACACGGCCCCAGGCCGGACCGCTTTCGTCGCCGACGGCCAGGGCAAGATGAAGTCCCCCCGGGAGCGGATCCCGTTCCGTGTCCTGAAGGGCCATCTGCGCGGCTTGAACAATGGCCTCTCCGTCGGCGTGCTGCGGGCCGTGCAATGGAGCGAGAAGACCAATATGGATGGTCGGCCCGGCAAGGTCGTAGGAGGCATTTCTTCCCGGCCCTGCATAAGTCACGCCGTTTGACCCGATGGAAGCGTAGGGAACAGGAGACCGGTTCTGTTGTGCAGGAACCGACATGGCCCCAGCAAGCATTGCAGCGATGCTCGCACAAACGAGCAACTTTCCGAGGCTGTCAAACGATTCTCGCATCTGGAAATCAAAAGGGCCGGCGCAGAAACCAGCAGAAGCAACCCATCTCTCATCGAATGGCAGCTATTGGGTTGCCGTCTTTCCAGTCAGTCCTGTGCTCGGGCCAGTAGACAAAGTGTCCGTCCTTGACCTCGGCGAAAGTGACGGGCGCAATGTTGTTCAGAGTGTAGTCAAAAACCGCTGTGCCACTCACACCCTGGTACCGCTTCATTTCATAATCGCGCAAGGCATCCATGATGCGACCCCGGTTGAGTCCGGCTTTCCGGATGGCGGCAATCAGGATGTTCATGCCGTCAAAAGCGTAGGAAGCATATGCGTCGGGTTCCTCGTGGTACCGCGCAACGTACTTTTGCCGGAAGTCCACCCACTTTGGATCGTGGCTGGCAGGATCGATGGGGGAGATGGCCACCAGGCCGTTGGCCGCCGGACCGGCGATCTTCATCACCTCGGGATAAGCCACCCTGCTGCTTCCGAACACAGGCTGCTTCATCCCCATGGCGCGCATCTGCTTGATGATCATCCCGGCATGTGTTGCATCCCCCCAAATCACCAGGCCGTCAATGCCCAGCCTCTTCAGCGTGCGCAACTGTTCGGAGAAATCTTTCGCATCAATCGGGTACTTCACCACCACGGTGGGCTGATACCCCATCCGGCGGGCATCGTTAATGAACTCTTCGTCGCCCCTGCGACCGTAACGCCCGTTCTCGCGCAAAATGCCGACATGCCGGAGCTTGAGCTGCTTGAAGACATAATCGGCAAGGGCGTAACCTTGCTGGCGGTCGTCCGGAAAATTATGCAGCAGCCACTGGATGCGGGTTTCCGTGACGGTAGGGTCCGTCGTGCCGGTATCCATGATCGGCAATTCAATTTTCAACGCGGCGCGCAGGGCGATATGCGTGGAAGCGCCGTCGATGGAACCCAGCATGGCCCAGGCGTCTTCTTTGTACCGCATTTGGACGATGTCCATGGACGAGGCGCCCCATAGCGGTAAATCATTGTGGATCTTCAGTTCAAACGGTTTGCCGTGATAACCGCCGCGCGCGTTCGCTTCATCGAGGGCCATCTGCGCGCCGTGCAGCATGGCGATGCCGTACGGAGATTCAGCATTGTCCTTGCCAAGCGGGCCAAGGAAACCAATGTTGACGGCCTTCAGTTCTTTCAAGTCAGGGTCCGGTTCGCTGCGGGCGGCGCCGTCATATTCCATGGTGTTCGGCTCGATGTACCATTCCTGGTACGGCTTGCGAAATCGCCCGTAGGGCACGGCCTGGGGCGGCATGTTGGCGTAACGCATCGTTTCAGGAGATTTCTTCCGGGCAGGCTGGGAGGAAGGCGATTGCGGCCAGGCAGGAATTGCAAGCAGGCCAAAAAGAATCGCAGTATAAATTCCAGTTTTCATGCTCACTATCCTCCCTCTTCAAAACCTGAACACTGTGCCCGTCTCAACCTCTTATGCAACGCGCGCCTTCGCGACGGCGGTTTCCGGGCGCTGGCGCGCAAACCGGACGATCCTGGCGAAAGTCGCCGAATCAATCGCCTGCGCGGCATCACACCTCGGTTGTCCGGAATCAAAGTTCGCGACCTCAATCATCAATCCATGGCTGCCAAACTCCAGGGCCGCGCGGCTGGCCGGCTCGACCATTGCAGCCACGCCCGTGGCATGGCTCGGATCCACGATCACCGGCAGGAACGTGTTCGCCCGCGCCGCGGGAATCACGTTGAGATCGAGCACGTAACGCGAGTATTCGCCGCTCGCGAAGGCCTTGATTCCACGCTCGCAGAGGACGATTTCCAGGTTACCTTGCCCGGCAATGTATTCCGCCGCTCCCAGCCATTCCACGAGGCTGGCAGCCATTCCACGCTTCAGCAGGACGGGTTTGCCTGCACGGCCCGCTTCAGCCAGCAGCGGGTAATTCTGCATATTGCGGGAACCAATCTGGATCATGTCCGCAAATTCTGCCACTTGCTCCACCAGGCGCGTATCCATCACTTCCGTTACTACCGGCAGGCCGGTTTCTTCGCGCGCCTTGCTCAGGATGCAGAGCCCGTCCCGGCCCATACCCTGGAAGTCGTGCGGCGACGTGCGAGGCTTGTATGCGCCTCCGCGCAGCATGTCCGCGCCAGCGCGCTGCACCCCGCGGGCCACGTTGAGCGTCTGCTTTTCACTTTCCACAGCGCACGGACCGCCGATCACCACCGGCCGCTCGCCGCCAAAGCGCACGCCGCGCACTTCGACGACGCGTGTGGCCGTCTGGCCATATTCCGGATGGGTTGCGCGGCACAAGAGCGGGCAGATTCGCGGCAGATCAGAAAGGCTGACTTGTCCGGCGATCTTCATGGCTGTCTTCCTTTACCCGGTTCGGCAATACGCAAGGGAACGGCCCGTGGGAACCGCAGTTCGGCAACGGGCCCCGGCGGCGCGCCCACTTCGCGGCGCCTCCGGGGGCAAGCGATTCAAGTTTCTGCAGCTAACCCTTTTGCTCAGAACCCCGGTTGCTTTCAAAAATGGCCATTGCTTCCATTTCGACCAGCAGTTCGGGGCGGCACAGGATGGCCTGGATTCCCGTGGATGCCGGGAGCGGGTCCAATCCCTGCTGCTTGAAAAACTCGGTGCGAATTTCATTGAATGCGGCGTAGTCGCGCTCGATGTCCCGCAGGTAGCAGGTGGTGCGGACAACGTCCTTCCAGGTTGCGCCTTCAGCGTCCAGCAGAGCGGTAATGTTCTGGTATGTCCTCCAGGTTTGTGCCCGGAAGTCGCCTTCATGAATGCTACGGCCGTATTCGTCCACGCTGGCGGTGCCGGAAATCAAAAGAATGGTCGTCCCCTTGATGTCCAGGCGCAAGCCACGCGAAAACGATGATGGACGATCGTAGCAATACGCTTCATTCAGCACCTGGGGCGCACTGATAGCCTTCTTCGAAACGGGTTTGTGATCTTGTTTTGCCATAACGGCATCAGTGTCTGTTTGAAGCTGACTCATTGTATTTTTCCTCCTTGTCGGACTGGCGGATGCCATGGCTTAGACCGCCAGCCGTAGCAACCCAGATGTCCTTTCCTTGAAATGTCATGTTTTGAATATAGTTGTGCGGAAGCGAGGTGGGCGTCTCAATTTTGCTTTTCTTACCGTCCGGGCGGGTGACGATGATCTCGCCGCGCCCTGCCTTTTCAGCCTTGCCGGAATCAAGAACTTTCCAATCCGCCGGGCGGTAGGTGACCCATGTATTCGTTTTGTAATCGAGCTCGCTCAGACCCTTCTGCGTGCAGGCCCACACTTCGTCGCCACGCGACTGCACGCCGTTGATAAAGTCGTCCGCAAGCCCGCTGTCTTTGCTCAGGTAGTTGTGCCAATTCCGCCCATCATATCCGCTGAGACCGAAATAAGTGCCCGCCCAGAACATCTTTGTATCAGGGTTATAAGCGACGCTGCTGACGATGATGTGGATGAGCCCCTGGTTCCGGTACAGCACGATTTCCATGGAACCGTCGGGGTCGGTGTAGGGCCTCCAATAGTGACCGGCGAGGTCATAAACCAGAACACCGCCGCCCCAGAGGCCAAAGTATGCCTTCTCCTTGCTGAAGGCGATGGCATATGACCAGGGCTCGTCAAAGGGTGAGTTCTGCTCATTGAAAATGGTCCAGTCGCCGGTATTCAAATTCAGGCGACTGATGCCTGCTGCGGTGGCGGCCCAGACGTTTCTCCCCTTGATCGCCACGCTGTAGACCAGATCGTTTGCCAGTCCGCTCGTAAGGTTGGTGTAATTCTTGAACCGGCCGGCGGAGTATTGGCTGAGCCCGCCAAAGGTCCCGGCCCAGATGTCGCCCGTCTGCTTGTCCACAGCAACGGACATCACCACCTGGCCGGCCAGGCCGTCCTTGGGTGTAAAAACTCTTTTCACCTTGCCGTCCTCGATCAGCACCAGCCCGTTCGAGGTACCCGCCCACACCCGGTTGCCATCAATCGCCACGGAGAACGCTTCGCCTTCGGGGAATCCATTGGCCGGTGTGTAATTGATCCATCTTGTGTAAAGCGGTGGAGTCTGCGCCCTCAGGCCGGTTGCCATTAGAACGATCAATCCAGTTCCCAACAAGAGGCACACACGCAATGAATTTCTCATCTTTCCGTCCAGGGGCGCCCATCAAGCAGGCAAAGCCCCGCTCTCCTTCATAGAGTCTTCAAAAACTCGATCAGGTCGTTCAGTTGCACCTTGTTCATGTCAGAGGTGATTCCGTGTTTGTCGTCGGGATTAAACTGGGTCCAGATGCCTTCCAGGGTCAGCGCTTCGCCGTTGTGCAGGTATGGCGCCCGCATGTAAACGCCTTCAATCTGGGGCACGTCAAAATCCTTGACATTGTCGAACTGGGTGGATGTTCCAACATCCATCCGGACCCGCGAGGTGTAGTGCGTTGCCGGAGCGTGGCAGTAGTAACAGCGGTCGCGGTCCGGAATGATGGCCCCGGTATTGGTCTTTGTCCGGAAGAAAATTTCGCGGCCGCGTTCCTGCGCTTCCGTCAGATGCCCATCCGCGGCACGGTGCGGGTTGGGCGGCAGCTTGAGTGAATTGATATAGGACGCAAGATCTTTTGCCTGCCCGGAGCTGAAACCTTGCGACCGGAAAATAAACATGGCGGTACGCGGCCCATCCTGCGTCTCAAGGTCAGGGTTCAGGCCGTTCCATTTGAAAGGCGACGTTTCCGCAATGCTTAAGAGTGTGCGGTTCTCAACAATGTCGTGCCCCAGTTCCGGCGTTTCAAGGCTCCAGACCAGACTGTCTTCGAACCCCTCGTGCGGGTGGCAACTTGCGCACGCCATTTGTCCCTGGTAGCAAAACCTGGCATCGTAAAACAATTGTTCGCCACGCCGCAGTGCTGTGATTTCTTTTGGGCCGCCCAGGTCAATTGTTGATGCAACCTTCAACCGTTGCAGGTCAACAACGCTGACCGTATCATCCGTGCGGTTTGCAATGTATGCAAATTGGCTGTCCGGAGAGACCACGACAGCCGTAGGATTGCGCCCGACTTCCAGCCGCTTGTCCACAAACTGCTGAGCTGAATCCAGACGATGCGCCAGGTCTTCTGAGCCGTCGAGCTGCGCCCGGTGCAGCAGCCGATTAAGTTTCGCGACGTTGATAATGGAAACAACGTTTGCGCCGGACGCGGTCACCAGCGCCAGTCGCCCATCCGGAGTGGAAGCCGACCCAAACCCATCCGCGTAGTAATGATCAATGTTATCCAGCAGGAGTTCCCTGACGCGCGCTTTCTGTCCGTCTGATCGCGGCGGCTCTATGACCGCCATGCCGTTGGTCAGATACCATCCCTGCTGGATCTGGACCAACGGGATCAGGTTGTGGGGCTGCTGGAAGGGGATCAGCAAGTATCCGCCCTCCTGTGCCGGCACCTGCGCGATATGCCGAAGCTGGACGGCCCCCGGAATCGAGATGCGGCTGGTAACAATCTGTTTCGCGGTGTCCACGACGGTCAGTTGCGACAGTGGCGGCTCTTCGGGCGGGGCCAGATGCGCAAGCAGATTGGAAACGTACACCCACTTTCCATCGCGGGAAAGGACAACATATTCCGGAAAATGTCCGGCGTCAAGCCGCTTGGTTTCCTTGCCGGTCGAGAGGTCAATCACGGAGATGTTGTCCCCCAACGTGTTCGCAGTGTAAAGAAACTTCCCCGCCCTGTCAGTGGTGACGCCCACCGGACCCCAGCCCGTCCTGAGGGTCCGCAGGACCCGAAGGGAGTCAGCGTCAATCTCGCTGACCGTGTCGTT
>JAJYJL010000387.1 GCA_021789565.1 Acidobacteriota bacterium | reverse complement strand
AGGCCGAAATGCAGTCGGAAGTCACTGGTGGAGAGATAGCTGCTGCCGGCTCGCACCTCTTCAGTTTGCGTGGCACTGGCGGTGGTTACAGTCACGCGTGCGCCGATGGCCATCCGGTTGCTCTTCACACCAATCAGATGAATCAAAGCCCGGTGATTTCCATTCTGCGTCTCGTTCAGGAACAGAGACGGAGGCGCACCCACGTTAAACACAACCACGTCAAGATTGCCATCGTTATTGATATCGCCAAACGCCGTTCCTCGCCGCGAGTACATCGTTCCATCATTCAGCCCGGCTTGATTGGCGATCTCCTTGAAGGCCAGGTTGCCCTCGTTGTGGTAAAGCTGGATCGGCTCCTGAAAAGGAGGCTCCGTGGGCAACGCGCCCAGCAATGAAGAGAAATTCCCGGAAACCATCAGGATGTCTTCCCATCCGTCGTTGTCAAAATCCCCAAAGCCGACGCCCCATTTGATCGGTGTGAAGGTCTTGCCGGCGATTCCGGTTCTGGGCGCAATATCCACAAAGTCCCCGTTTCCGCGGTTCCAGTAGAGGCTCGCGGGCTGGTTCCCATAGCGTGTCACGAAGAGATCCAGCTTGCCGTCACGATCGATATCGCCAAAATCCGCCGCCATGTTGCCATAGATTTGCCCGCTGTCCCCGGCGGCCGTGCCAGACATGAAACCCAGCTCCTCAAAGGTGCCGTTCTTCAGATTGTGATAGAGGTAGTTGTAGCCACCATCGTTGGTGACGAAAAGATCGGGCCAGCCATCGCCGTCGTAATCACCCCAGGCTACGCCCATTCCATGCAGCTTCTGCGGATCGCTGACGCCGGCCTTCGCGGACACATCTTCAAAAGTCCCGTCTCCCCGGTTGCGAAACAGAAAATCGGACTCGCCTTCCATGCTGTCCGGCAATTGCACCAGTACGCCCTTGTACGCAAAAGAGGTGTCGGGAGGCAGATGAAAGGCGTCTGTCTTGATGTAGCGCGCAACGAAAAGATCGACATGGCCGTCTCTGTCGTAGTCGGCCCAGGCGGCGCCCGTGCTGAAGCCGCCGACCTCCAGGCCAGCCTTCCGGGTTACGTCCTCAAACTTGCAATCGCCCAGATTGCGGTAGAGCACATTGTGGCCGTATCCGGTGATGTAAAGATCAGGCAGGCCATCGTTATCAAAGTCCGCCACAGCAATTCCGGTTGCATATCCCTTGGTCAGTAAGCCTGAGGAACGGGTGACGTCTGAGAAATGAATCGCGCCCGGCTTGCCGTCCTGCTTGTAGAGGGTCACCATCAAGTCGCCCCCAGCCTTGTAACGCGCGATGGTAGAGTCATTCACGACCGCGATATCGAGCCGGCCATCGTTGTCGCAGTCAAACAGTGCGACGCCGCCCCCGCTCATCGTGTCGAGAATGTATTCCCTCGCGGTGGTGGTCTGCGGCACAGTGGTGAGACCGGCTTCCCGCGAGATGTCGCGAAAACGGATTGACTCAGCCGGCGTCCGGCTGGAGTTGGCGCCTGCGAGTTGAGAGTGGGACGGGGTGCTTTCTGATGCGGGGGCTCCCTGCGGTGGAGACGCATCACGAATCTGAGCAGTTTGTGCAAGCGCACTCAGGGAAAGCAACGCCCCAAGCACCGCGATCGCAATTTCCACCATACAGTCGTCTGTACTCTAACACACGCAGATTCACAGGGTATCCGCGTATGTATCCTCAGCAACTTCGGTAGGGTTGCCCGCGCGCAAGGAGACGGCGCGGGTTCTCACTTTCCGGCGGGTGCGGCATCGCGAGTCTGATCCGGGTCGCCCCGCTCCTGGGCCTGCTTCAGTTTGCTGAAGATGGATGCATTGGCAGCTTGCTTCATCTGCCTTGTCTTCTCGAATTCAGCTTTCGCTTCTTCCTTCTTACCCTCTGACTGGTAGAAACGGGCCAGGCGCCAATGCACATCCACATTGCTGGGGTCGAACCTTTCCGCCTCTTGCAACTCATGGAGAGCTTTCTCCTTCTGGCCCTCATTGGCATACAGGTCTCCCAGATCGAGATGCGCAAGCGCAATGCCTGGGTTTCTCGCGATGGCGCGCGTCAACAGCGGCTGAGCTAACTCGGGGTGGCCCATACGAATCTCCGAGTCCGCAAGATAGGTGAGCGCCTGGGCATGATCCGGATTGTTGGCCAGCTCTGCCTTGAACTGGTCCGCCGCCTCGCCATACTCCATATGACGCCATAGCAGATAGCCCAGGCCGAAGTGGACGTTGGGCAATTTTGGATCCGCATGGACTGCCGCACGGAACTGCTGCATCGCGGCGAGATCATTCTTCATTTCGTCGTAAGCCTCGCCGGCGAGCATGTCCGCCTCTGCCGAGTCCGCATTCAGCGTGAGAATCTGGTGATACACGTCGAGCACGCAATCGTACTGCCTGGACCAGAGACAGCTATGCGCCAGCAGCAGACGAAACGGAAGATTCGAAGGATCGTGCGCGGTGGCGTCCTTCAGATACGGGATGGCCGCGGCGTACTGTCCGTCGCCATAGTCGGCGAGCCCGATCAAAGTCTCCAGTCGCAGCGCCTCCGGAGACGAACCTGGCTCGCTCTTCAGCAGTTGATGGAACTCCACCGACGCTTCCCGCAAATCTCCTGACTTGAAAAGCGCCAAACCGAGATCCATCCGAAGTCCGGGCATTCCGGGACTCAGCGCCAGGGCCTTCCTGTAGAGCGGAATGGCCTCGCTGTACCGCTCCTGATGGGCTTCCAGCAGTCCAAGGTGGGCGTATCCCTCGGGATTGGAAGGAGCCAGCTTCACGAAGGACTGCCATGCGGCTACTGCTTCCTGGACCTGCCCCTGACGCTCCAGCGCGAGCGCCTGCTGACGCGCCTTGTCGGCACTCGGCTCTGTCTGAGAAAAGGCGGCGGCAGGAACAACTCCCGCGAAGATCGCAAGCAGAATGATCCACATCCGGACTGGCTTCACACACACCCTCGTTCTCAGTCTCAACCACTCTCCACTTGGCATGCAACTGCCCGCCTGCTTCATGCACTTGCCAAAAAGAAATGGCGCGGCAGATTGAAATCGGCCGCGCCAGCAGTTTTGTTTCGGTTAGAACTCGAACTTGCCACCCAGTTCAATCAAGCGCGGTGAGAAGTCGTTGGTCACCGTGCCAAAGTTCGGGTCGTGACTGTTGGTGTCGAGGCCTTGAGGGATCACGTGGTTGAACGTGTTGAAGCTCTCAAAGCGCAGTTCAATGCGAGGTCCTTCGTGCGAGGTGAGTTGGAACGTCTTAAAGAGCGAGAGGTTCCAGTTGAACAGCCCGGGGCCAACCACGGAGTCCTTGCCGGCATTGCCGAAGCCCTGGTTTGGACCGCCGTTCCAGGGTGAGATTGGATCGGCAAAGGAGTTGGTGCTGAACCACGAACCAAACTTCTTCGGGTACTTCACCTTGGACACCAGGTTGGGACGATTGGTGGTGCAGCAGGCCAGGCCGACCACATCCGCACCGCTGTAGTGGATGTACTGCGGTATGCCGGTGTGTGCCTGCGTGATGCCGGAGATCGACCAACCACCGGCCAGATTGTGTGCAAGTCCATTCGTGCTGTTGGCAAAGAATGGAAGCGCATAGACGTAGCTGATGTTCAGGTTGTGGCGCATATCAAACGTCGTATCCGAGCCGCGATCGTACTTCGGATTGAACGGGTTGGAAAGACCGTTCAGATCGTTCGATACCTCGTCGATGTTGTGGGACCATGTGTAAGCGATCTGCGTTGTAAGGCCATGCCGGTTTTCCACGCGGATGCCTGCCTGCAGAGAGTGGTAGTCGAAGTTGGTCTCGTTCTCTTCCTGATTAACGCTGCTGTAGCCGGGGAATATCCGGTACAGGTTCGCGTTCAGCGACCCATTCGCCACGCCCTCCCTCAGGTCATAGGGGTTCGATGAGTTATTGGCATCTGCCAGCGGCAGGGTATTGATCTGGCGGGTGTCGTTCTGGTCCCAGCCGATCGAGCCTACATACTGAACCACCGAAACAATGGATGGCGCCAGCTCATGCTGAATGCCAAGGCTGAATTCAGCCGTGCCCGGCGGACGATAGTTGTACTGCAGGTTGGTCAGCGTCGAGGGGAACGTCTGCGAAGTCGTCTGTCCCGTCAGGGCGCTGGTGTTGGGGTTAGAGAAGTAGACGTTGGTTGCGGAGGGTTGGAATGCAAAAGGCGGGTTCAAGGCGGCGTTGTAAACATCGTTGCCCTGAACGCGTTCATAGAACATGCCAAAGCCACCGCGAATGACTGTCTTGCCTGTTCCCCCGAAGTTGTACGCGAAGCCGAGCCGCGGCTCGAAGGTGTAATAGTAGTTCTTCACGTTGCCGCGCGGAAAACCATTGGCACCGGCGATCTGCATGCCGTTCAGGTAGAACTGCTGGTTGTTGTAGGTGGTCAGCTGCGCCGGATTCACGGTTCCATCCGCCGCCACTGGGTTGCCCAGCGAATATAAGTAATCCGCGGGAACAAAGTTTGCAAAAGCGTTGTAACGCTCAAAGGCATGCGGCAGGCCGTCATAGCGGAGGCCGATATTCAGCGTCAGCTGTGGCGTGGCATGCCAGTTGTCGTTCACGTACATGCCGTAGTTATTGTTCACCCAGTGCTTGTTGTAGAGGTGCTGAAGCTGGGTAAAGCTCGAGGTGTCACCCAGCAGGAAGTTCACATAGGAATCGCCTGAGAAGTTGCTGGAGTTGAAGACGGCGGTTCCCTGGGTGTTCGCCTGCAATTGCTGGTTCTTGTAGTCGTGCAGGAGACTGAAACCGAATTTGAACTGGTGACGGCCCTTCGTCCAGGAGAGATCGTCCCTGTATTCAAATCCCTCATAGCCGTTGTGCCATGGGTAGTAGCTTTCGCTCCAATTCACATTCAGCGGCGTGCCCACCAGGTCAATCTCAGGCATATCGTTGATGGCCTGATCCTTGAGCGGGAAGAACGTCTTGGCTGACCAGCCGTTCGGCTGGGAGAAAGATGCTCCTGCTCCATTGACCGGAGTCAGCGTGATTTTGTTGCCGCTATACAGAAGCGCGGTTTCGTTCAGCAGATTGGGCGAGTAGGTCTGCGTCAGCTTGATGACCGCCGTGTAAGAGGGGTTGGTCATCTCAGTGCCCACAGTTGGATAGCTGCTGTCGCCCCAGAGCGGAGGAAAGTACTTCTGATCCAGCGTGTCATGAAGATAATGCCCCATGAGCTGGAACTTGCTGTTGATTGTGTGGTCGATGCGGACGATGTCCTCACGCACATTCGTCGGCTGCGGAATGGAAGCGATGAACTGCGTCCCGTTGTTGTAGTTGGGCTTCGGGAACGTACCCGCATTGACTTCCAGGATCGCGTTGGGATCCAGGAGATTTGCGGGGATGACGTTGCCCGGGAAGGGCTTGCCGGGAGTCAACCCGTCGGCTTGATAGAGGGCAAGCTTGGCGGGGTCCGTTGTCACCGGTACAACAGGCGTTGCACCGCCGGCTGGAATCGTATACGCCAGGGGCTGGCCCGTAGTTGGAAAGTTGTTCGCCAGAATGGTGTTGGTGATCGAAGGCGTTGTGCCCTGAATCAGTTTGCGCCATTCTTCATTCCAGAAGAAGAAGGTCCGGTTTTTCGACTCGTTGTACACATGCGGAATCCAGAGGGGTCCGCCGATGTTGCCGCCGGGCTCGTTCAGTTTGAATTCCGGAACTGTCTTGCTGAAGTAGTCCGCCGAATCGTATGCGGTGTTCCGGTTGAACTCGTAAACCTCACCGTGGTAATGCTGCGTGCCCGACTTCAGCACCATCACGATGGTTCCGCCTGAGCCAATGCCGTAGTCCGGGCTGTAGTTGCTGTCCAGCGTCTGGAACTCTGCGATTGCGTCCTGAGAAGGAAGGTTCATGAAGCAGCCGCCGCAACCGCGGTCATTCTGCTCCGCGCCATCCAGCAAATAAATGTTGTGGGACTGCCTGGTTCCGTTAAAGCTGATGGCATTGGAAGAAGTCAACGCATTCACGCCACCGAAGGCCGGCAATGTGTTGGCCACGCCCATGCCGAGTGCCGCAAGGGAGGTAATATTCCGGCCGTTGGTTGAAAGTTGCTCGACCTGCCGGCCGCTGATCAGCGTACTCACTTCGCTGGTTTCAGTTTGCACTTGCAGCGCATCCGCGGCCACCGTCACCGTTTGTGCCTGGCTGCCTACTGCGAGCGCAACGTTCTCTTCCAGTGTTGCGGCAACGTTCACCACGATGCCGGTCTTGGTGTACTTCTGAAAGCCAGGCGCCGTTGCGGTCAACGTATACGTAGCAACACCCAGGTTGGGGAAGCGGAATGCGCCTGCCGAGTTGGCAGCCGATTCGCGCGATTGCCCCGTTGCAGTATTCGTGAGCGTGATCTTCGCGTTCGGCACCAGGGCGCCGGTCATATCTGTAACCGTGCCGTTAATCGTTGCGTTCTCCTGGCCAAGGACCTTCGGCGCGGACCCTATCAGGAATCCGAGCAACATCATCACCGAGAGGACTCGCAGCCCGCTGATGCCCCGTAGATACACACGGGGAACACAATCCTTCAGATAGTGCATGGTTTGCCTCCTGAGCAAACGGTTACTTGAGAATTTGCTTTGTATTCCAGCCGCTTTTCTGCGTCTTTTGCGACTTGCTGGAAGCTGACTTTCACAAGTTACGACCTCGTGCCAACGGTTCATCGGCACGAACGAGCAGGATTGGATGGGCAAGGTGTACCCAAAAATTTCCAATCGCTGAAGGGAAAAACCTGCCAGTTACAATGAGTTCACGCCGAGCCATTCCGGCGCAGGATCATTCTCGTCAAGTTCGATGGTGCCTTTTGCGTGTCACAGGCTCATTGATCGAGCAGGTTCAGCGCAATCTGAGAAGCTAACGCTCAGAGATCACAGAGAAAGCGTTTTCCCCGAGCCCAACTACTTTCGCCCAATTCACATTGCTTTGTCAAGCTTCTGTAAAAAGATCGCTTTGATCCCCACGACACGATCGGAAATTCTCTGGCAAATCGATATTTTCAGTAGAAACTTTTACTAGGCAACCGGCGTCTAAGATGACTTCCGGCTGTTTACCAGGGCCTGTCTCGACGCTGGATCGATGTGAGTAAGCGATTTCTTGCCACGGTCAGCGTCTCCTCCATATACCTAGCAAGTCTATTTAAATAAGTCTCTTACCAGGTAAAAGGAGCCGGCCGGCCCGATGGCTGTCCTGCCGCTTCGATGGTCAGTCTGGTTCGAGCGCCGCACCGCCCATCCCCAGGAAAGAGATGTCCG